>JALOSF010000140.1 GCA_025458525.1 Cypionkella sp.
CACAGCCCCCATCGCGATCAGGGCGGCAATCCGGCCCGCATCGATGCTGTCCTGCCCCAGTTCCGGCCCGATGGTCCGCTCTTCCAGAAAGGTCAACTCGGCCGGAAGCGCACCCGCGCGCAACAGAACCGCAAGCTCGGTGCTTTGTTCCACGGTGAACGACCCGGTGATGATGCCTGAGCCGCCCGGAATATGGCTCTGGATCACCGGGGCCGAAATCACCTCGCCGTCCAGCACGATGGCGAACGGCGCCCCGATATTGGCGGCGGTGTAATCGCCAAACTTGCGCGCCCCCGACGGATTGAAGCGGAAGTTGACGGCGGGCCGGTTGTTCTGGTCAAAGGCGGGCTGGGCATCGACCAGTTCCTCGCCGGTCACGACCGGGGTTTCCTCGACGATGTAATAGGTTCCCGCCTCGTCCATCGAGGGCAGCAAGAGATTGCGCGGGCCGGGGCTTGCGCCCGCGTCCGTCGTGCGCCCGATCACCGGATTGAAGGTCAGCTTGGCCGTGGTCCCGATCAGCGCCTTCAACTCGGCCGCCGAGCCGATGCCGGGCACCTGAATCAGGATACGGTCCGCGCCCTGGCGCTGAATGGTCGGCTCGCGCGTGCCCACCTCGTCCACCCGGCGGCGCACGATTTCAAGGCTTTGCTGGATCGTGCGATCATCGACCGCCTGCCGCTCCGCCTCGGACAGCTGGATCACGATATCAAGCCCTTCGGCACTGACATCAAGGTCGGTCTGGCCGACGCCCGTCAAGGTCACCACCGGCGTGGCAAGGGCGCGCACCGCCTCCAGCGCGGCGGCGATGCCTTCGGGGTTGGAAATGGCCACGCGCAAGGTGCCATCGGGGCTGGGCTGGCGGCGCACATTGCCCACCACGTCGCGCTGCTCGCGCAGCGCATCGCGCACCTCGGGCCAAAGCGAATCCATCCGCGCCTTGTACACATCCTCGACCTTGACCTCGGCCAGAAGATGCGCGCCCCCCCGCAGATCAAGCCCAAGGTTCACCAAAGCCGAAGGCAGCGCGTTGGGCCACAGGTCCAGATCGGCCTGCTGTTCGGGCGTCGCAACGCCGCCGGCCGCCTCGACCGCGGCCAGCGCGTCATTGTGACGCTCGATATTGGCGTAATTCAGGTTCGGGGCAGCCGCGACGATCCCCCATGCGCAAATTGCAAGGATAATCAGTCGCTTCCACAGCGGCATGGCGTTCATCGCGGCTTTCCCTTCAGGCGGCGGCAGGTTCGGTCTTGTTCATCACCTGAACGATGGTCGCCTTCACGACCTTGACCTTCACATTGTCGGCGATTTCGACAACCGCCGTGCCATCTTCATTCACATGCGTGACCTTGCCGACGATGCCGCCTTGGGTCAACACCTGATCGCCGCGGCGCAGCGCCTCGACCATCGCCTTGTGTTCCTTGAGCTTTTTCTGCTGCGGGCGGATCAAAAGGAAATACATGATCGCAAAGATCAGGATCAGCGGCACAAAGCTGGTAAAGGCTGCGGCGGCGCCGCCGGCCTCTTGCGCATAGGCGGGTGTCACAAACATGGGCGTCCTCTCACTGTCGGGCGGGGGTATACCCCGGATGTCTTGGCCGCCCCCCCGGACACCGGGGCAGCGGCTGCAAGGCGGGCACGATTGCCGCACTTGAGCCGCCATATATGCGGGAAGCAGCGCGATTGGTAGGGCTTTTGGTCAGGTTTTCGCACCCCCTTTTTCGCGCCGGGGATTTGGGGCATAAGCCCGGCATCCCGTTCGAAAGGCCCGATCATGCATGACATCAAAGCCATCCGCGAAAATCCCGCCGCTTTCGACGCGGCCCTGTCGCGCCGTGGTCTGGCCCCGATGTCGGCCGATATCCTTGCGCTGGATGCCGACCGCCGGGCCAAGATCGTCGCCGCCGAATCCGCGCAGGCCGAGCAAAACCGCGCCTCCAAGGATGTGGGCGCCGCCAAGGCCCGCGGCGATGACGCGGAATTCGAACGCCTGCGCGCCCTGGTCGCGCAGACCAAGGCCGACATCGCCCGCCTGACCGCCGAGGCCGCCGAGCAGGACACCGCCTTGCGCGATCTGTTGATGGGCATCCCGAACCTGCCGCTGGCCGAAGTGCCCGATGGCGCGGATGAGGCCGACAATGTCGAAATCCGCCGCTGGGGCACCCCGCGCCAGTTCGACTTCGCCCCGCTGGAACATTTCGACATTCCGGGCGTCAAGCCGGGGATGGATTTTGAAACCGCCGCCAAACTTTCCGGCAGCCGCTTTGTGGTGCTGCGGGGGGCGGTGATCCGCGTCCACCGGGCGCTGGCGCAATTCATGCTCGACACGCATATCGAGGACCATGGCCTGCAAGAGACCTGGACCCCGGTTCTGGTGAAGGACGACGCGATGTATGGCACCAACCAGCTGCCGAAATTCGCCGAAGACAGCTATCAGACCACCAATGGCTGGTGGCTGATCCCCACCTCCGAAGTCACGCTGACCAACACCGTCGCGGGCGAGATCCTGGATGAGGCGCAGCTGCCCATCCGCATGACCGCGCACACCCAATGCTTCCGGTCCGAGGCTGGAAGTGCTGGCAAGGACACCGCCGGGATGCTGCGCCAGCACCAGTTCGAGAAGGTCGAGATGGTCACGATCTGCACCCCCGAGACGCATCTGGAAGAGCAGGAGCGGATGCGCCGCTGCGCCGAGGCGATCCTGGAAAAGCTGGGCATCCCCTATCGCACGGTGGTCCTGTGCACCGGCGACATGGGGTTCGGCGCGCAACGCACCTATGACCTCGAGGCGTGGTTGCCCGGCCAGAACACCTATCGCGAGATCAGCTCGGTTTCCACCTGCGGCCAGTTTCAGGCCCGCCGGATGAACGCGCGCTACCGGCCAGCGGGCGGCAAGCCCGATTACGTCGCCACGCTCAACGGCTCCGGCCTTGCGGTCGGGCGCTGCCTGATCGCGGTCCTGGAAAATGGGCAACAGGCCGATGGCTCGGTCGATCTGCCTGCCGTGCTGCACCCCTATCTGGGCGGGCGCACGAAAATTTCGGCCGAAGGGCAGCTGGTATGAAACCAAACCGCGGCGGGCGCGTTTGTCCTGCGACACATATGACAGGTAATCCATGACCCTTCGCGCGATCCTTCTGATCCTCGTCACCGCAGCCTTCGCCATCGCCCCCTTCCTGACCCCGCCGTTCACCGGCTATCAGCCGGGGCGCTTTCCGGTGGAAATCCTGCGCCCGGCGGTGCAGCCTGCGGGCTATGCCTTTTCGATCTGGTCGGTCATCTATCTGTGGCTGATCCTGCACGCGGGCTATGGGTTCTGGAAACGCGCCCATAGCGCCGATTGGGATGCCGTGCGCCTGCCCCTGATCGCCTCGCTGGTGATCGGCATGGTCTGGTTGGCGATTGCGGCGAATTACCCGATCATCGCCACGATCGGCATCCTGTTCATGCTGGTCACCGCCATGATCGCCTTCTTTCAGGCCGATGAATTCTATGACCGTTGGATGCTGTCGGCCCCGCTGGCGATCTATGCCGGCTGGCTGTCGGCCGCCGCCGCCGTCTCGACCGGCGTCGTGCTGGCGGGATACGGCCTGCTGACCAACACCGAAAGCGCGCTGGTGATGATCGCCATCGTCTTTGGCGTCGCGGGCATGGTGCAATGGCTGCGCCCCTATATGCCGATCTATGGCATCACCGTGGTCTGGGCCTTGATCGGCATTGTCGTGGCCAATGCGAACGACAATCTGATCGTCGCGGGCACCGCCGCCGCCGCCGCCGCAGGCATGGCTGCCGTCACCTTCTACACCTGGCACAAGCGGCGCATCACCATCTGACGCTTGACCTTGGCTTGGGGCTAAGGCAAGGCAGCCCCCATGTTACGCATCGAAGACATCACCTATAACGTCGAGGGCCGCCCTTTGTTCGAGGGCGCCTCGGCCACCATTCCCACCGGCCACAAGGTCGGCCTTGTGGGGCGCAACGGCGCGGGCAAGACCACGCTGTTCCGCCTGATCCGGGGTGAATTGGCGCTGGAGGGGGGCACGATCACCCTGCCCGCCCGCGCCCGCATCGGCGGTGTGGCGCAAGAGGTGCCCTCATCCTCGACCTCGCTGCTCGACACCGTGCTGGAGGCCGATACCGAACGCAACGCGCTGTTGCGCGAGGCCGACACCGCAACCGACCCGCACCGCATCGCCGAGATCCAGTCGCGCCTTGCCGATATCGACGCCTGGAGCGCGGAGGGCCGCGCATCGGCCATCCTCAAGGGCCTTGGTTTCGACGCCGAGGCGCAAAAGCGCCCCTGTTCCGACTTTTCGGGCGGCTGGCGGATGCGGGTGGCACTGGCGGGCGTCCTGTTCGCGCAGCCCGATTACCTGCTGCTGGACGAACCCACCAACTACCTCGACCTTGAAGGCGCCTTGTGGCTGGAAAGCTACCTGACCAAATACCCCCACACCGTGCTGATCATCAGCCACGACCGCGGGCTGCTCAATCGGGCCGTGACCGGCATCCTGCACCTTGACCAGAAGAAACTGACCTACTGGTCCGGCCCTTACGACCAGTTCGCGCGCCAGGTGGCCGAACGCCGCGCCGTCCTGCAAGCCGAGGCGAAAAAGCAAGAGGCCCGCCGCGCCCATCTGCAAGCCTTCGTCGATCGCTTCAAGGCCAAGGCGTCAAAGGCGGTGCAGGCGCAGTCCCGCGTCAAGATGCTGGAAAAGATGGAAACCATCACCGCGCCCGAGGATGCGAAAAAGGTGGTGTTCACCTTCCCCGCGCCCGAGGAGCTGTCGCCCCCGATCATCAATATGGAAACGGCGGCGGTGGGTTACGGCGGCCCCGCGATCCTGAAAAACCTGTCCTTGCGCATCGATCAGGATGACCGCATCGCCCTTTTGGGCCGCAACGGCGAGGGCAAATCGACCCTGTCGAAACTGCTGGCCGGAAAGCTGGAAACGATGGCGGGCAAGATCACCCGCTCGTCCAAACTGCGCATCGGCTATTTCGCCCAGCATCAGGTGGA
>JALOSF010000141.1 GCA_025458525.1 Cypionkella sp.
TCAGGGCGCCTTGGTGCCGTGGCCGTGCCCGTGGCCATGGGCAGCGGCATCGGGCTTGCGTTCCAGATCCACCGGGATTTCCACCACGACATCGCCTTCACGCTCGAAGGTCAGGGTCACGGTGACGACATCGCCATGCGCCAGGCTGCGGGTCAGGCCCAGGAACATCACATGGTCGCCGCCGCGCGCCAGCGCATGGCTGCCACCGGCCGGAATGACGAACCCTTCGGGCACTTCCAGCATCTGCATGGTGCCCTGGGCATCGGCCTTGTGGGTATGAAGTTCCACCCGCTCGGCCACATCCGACGTGGCTTTCAGCAGGCGGTCATCGGTCTTGCCATGGTTTTCGATCACCATGAACGCCGCACCCGACTTGGCGTTGGCGCCCATCACACGGGCATAGGGATCGACCACATGCACGCCTTCGTGGGCCAGAACAGGGGTCGCAATGGCCAGCACAGCGGCGGCCAACAGGGATTTCATCAGCATCGGACCAGCTTTCGTCTGAATGTCTTGCAAGATCGCGCCGTCGCCGGACCATCCGGGCGGCGCCACAGGATCGGGGCGGACAATCAGGCGCCCGGGGGCGCGCGGGCCTGCGGCGGCGGGGCGGCCGGGGCCGGGGCGACAGCGCCTTGCCCCACGCGAACGGGTTCCGCTCGGGTCAGCGGGCGCAAGGCCGCGGGCCCGGCTGCCGGCAGCACGGCAGCCAGATGGGGCGTGCAGTCGGGGCACGGATGCACCGACCCGACAGGTTCGCCGTCCGGGCCAAGGACAATGGTGACGATGCCGTAACCCGAGCAGATGACGATGGCATCGCCTTGCACCATCTGCCCGCGTGCACTGGCCATCGTGGCACTGGACAGCGCCAGCACAACGGACAGGAACCAGGGCAGGAAACGGATCATCATGCCCCAGCATACCGCAACCGCACGCGCGGTGAAACCCCCGGGCCCTGCGACAAAAGCAAAGGCCCCGCCATCCGGCGGGGCCGCGCAAACCCGGCACTGCGGGATGATCAGGCGGCGGTCTGCGCCTTTTCGATGTCGCGCTTGATCTTCAGCGCGCGATCCGACAGCTCGTCATCCTTGGCCTTGGCCAGGAACGCGTCCAGCCCGCCACGGTGGTCGACGCTGCGCAGCGCATGCGCCGACACGCGCAGCTTGAACGACTGGCCCAGCACGTCGGACATCAGCGTCACGTCATTCAGGTTGGGCAGGAACCGGCGCCGCGTCTTGTTGTTGGCGTGGCTGATGTTGTTGCCCGACATCGGGCCTTTCCCGCTGAGTTCGCAGACGCGCGACATGGTGCTGTTCCTTCGATCCGACAGTGAATCGCGCCGCCCGACAGTGAATCGCGCCGCCCGACAGGCAGCGCGCCAAAACCTTGCGCGCGGCTTACGGGGATTCCCGGGCAAGGTCAAGCCCGGGCAAGCGGGGATGGTGGGCGGTGAGGGACTCGAACCCCCGACATTCTCGGTGTAAACGAGACGCTCTACCAACTGAGCTAACCGCCCGCGTCGTGCCGTGGCTAGACCATGCCCCCGTCACGCGCAAGCCCCCGACACAACCCCGCAACGCTACATCCATACATCCGACGCGGCGGCCTCGGGGCCGGGGGCGATCAGCAATGTGGCAACCGGATCGGCATGAAACAACAGACGCTCCGCCGCGTTGGGCCGACCGTCGATATCCGAGTCCCCGGAAATGGCGTAACGGCGCCAGTTACCATCGCCTGCCAGTCGCAGAAGGTCGATATCGACCATGTTGAACCGGATGGCTTCCTGCAACTCGCCTGCGCGGTTGGGCTCCAGGTTGACCGGAATATCGACCGATGACCGCAAGACACCATTCTTCACGCCGATCCGCACACCATAGACCGCGCTGGTACCCATCATGCCTTCGAGCCACAGGGCGCCATGCTGATGGCCGCCGATCGCCGGTTTTTCACCGAGGTTTGCAAAGGTCCAGTCCTGACCGAGGCGCGCCGAACCTGATACCGTAAAGAACACGTTCAACGCCTTTTCCCGGATGCCTGCGCCGTCATTCACAACGTCGAATGTCAGCAGCGCAGGCGTCTGCCCGTCGTCCTCCGGCGTCACAGGTCCACGGTCCAGCCCACGGATCTTGGGTTGCGGAACGTCGTTTCGGACATCAATCGTGACCGGGATGACCGGAAAATAGACCTTGTCCACGGCCAGACGCGCAAAATCATCGGCATAGAGCGCGGCCAGTTTCTCGAAGGCCGCATCGATGAATCCCCCAGCCTTGGGCCCAGTCAGAAAACAGCCTTCGGACAGGCCGTTGCGCGCACCGGAATGCAGCAGGATCGCCTCTCGGTACAGGTCGGCGGAATCGCCGCGCGCGAGACCCGCGGTCTGCTTCAACTTGCCAAGATCATCATCCCAACCCGACAGGGCAATCACCTGCCCAAGCACTGACGAAATGCGGTAATGCGCGGCATAGCTTCCAGCCCCGATGGGGGTCAACGTGTCGAACCACATGCCACCAGCGCCATCATCACGCAAAAAGGCCGACAGCGCTCCGTCTTCCTTGCCATCCACCATAACCGTGCCGCGGGCTGTGCCGTCAGCGTTGCGGTCAATGATGATCGCAACCTTTGCAAGCGGCAGCTCGCCCACTATGCGGCCTGAAAGGAAGTCACTTACGGTCTGCGCGAACTGCACATATTCAAGCTGTTCGACAATGACATGCCGACCATCGCCCTGGGCCGTGGTGGCCAGCGCGACGCCGTCATCGGCATCGATCTGCCGGTTTTCGACAGCCTTGCGCTGCAAATTGAAGGCCTTGCGGCGTGTCGCGATATCTCCGCTGCCGAGAATGTCGAAGAAATCCAGGATCATGACAAATCCGTCTTCGCCCTCGCCACCGATGACCGTGTCGCGCGGATTGGCATCAATCAGGAACCGGTCGTCGCCCAGGCCGCCGACATAACGCCCGGCCCCCGTTCCGCCGACGATCAGGTCGTTGCCCCTGCCGCCAAAAAACAAAGTCATCACCATTGCCGCCGAATAGCAGGTCGTTCCCGTTGCCGCCATAAAGCGTGTCGCTTTCGCCCGGGCTCCCCTGACCGATACTCAGGACCCCGCCATACAGCGCATCGTTGCCCGTTCCGCCGGTCAGCAGATCAGCGCCCGCGCCCCCTTGCGCACGACCATCAAACCCGTCCGGCAAGGTGATCGTGTCGTTGCCGCGGCTGCCTTCAACAGCCAGGGGCGCCGATGCCAACAATGTGCGCAGCGGCGCGCCCAGAATGTCGATCAGGCGCACGCCGGCTCCGCCCATGGAAACCTCGATTCCATTTGGCAGGCTGATCTCGCCCACCGGCTGGCGCATGTCGATCTGGGTCCAGAAATAGGTGCGTTGGCCATTCTCGATCACGCTGCGCAGTCCGAAGATCTTCAGCATCTCGGTTTCGGTTGGCGGCCGCACACTCCAGCGGGCTGACGCGCTTACACCTGGAAGCTCGATCGTGGCGCCCTCTATCCGCACCTTGACGACCGACGATACGCCCGTAGTCGCAGGCGCAACCAGGCTGAAATACCCGCCAAGAATGGGGTCTGCGGGAAAGTTGAGTGGGAGATCACCCGCCCTGATTAAAATTGCCATGATGGTCTTTCCGGAATGCGCCGGAAATCCGCTTCAAGGACAACAGGCGCTGATGACAAAAAGCAACCCAGATATCACAGCCAGAAACCCGACATCAAACAACAGAAAAGGCCCCCAGGAGGGAGCCTTTTCATGGTATTGATGGTGGGCGATAACGGATTTGAACCGCTGACATCTTCGATGTGAACGAAGCGCTCTACCGCTGAGCTAATCGCCCGGTGGAGCGGGGTTTACCTTCAGTCCTCCGAAGGCGCAAGAGGGGTATCGCCGTCTTTTTTCTCGGCCTTCGCCCCGATCGGCATCAGCCTCAGCTGGGTCGCGCCGCCCTTGGCGCCCTCCTTGGCCGCCTTGACCTTGATCTTGCCAAGGCCGGCCAGCACGAGCGTTTCGCCCCGGGCCAGCGCCTCGCCCAGTTCGACCAGAACCGCCTCGATCACAGGCCGCGCCGCGGCGCGCGTGACACCGGAACGGGCAACGACCCGTTCGGCCAGATGCTTGCCTTTCATCACGCCGCCTTCGACAGGGCCGGTGATCGGGGCGGGGGCTGCCTTGGCGGCACGCGGGCCCTTGCCGGCGCCCGCCGGTTTTGCGGCGGCGGCCGGACCCGGCTTGCCGGGCCGCGCCTTGCGGGCGGGCTTCGGGGTTTCGCTGTCGTCGGCTGTTGCAGCTTTCGGGGTTTTGGCCATCGGAAAAAGGCGCCTTTCGTGTGTGAAATCCGGCCACGAGCATACTGCGCGATGAACGCGCAACAAGCGGGAAAAATCTGTTGTCTGTCCCTGTTGCCCAAGGCTGCCGGGGCCGCCGCAGAACGGCAGCCCCGGCAGGTTTGTCAGTGCGCGGTCAGCCCTTCGCGGCCCGCGTCCTCGGCCTTGCGGGCCAGGGCCGCGGCTTCCTCGGCGGCCTCGTCCCAATCCACCGGCTCGGGCTGGCGGACCAGCGCGTGCGCCAGCACCTCGCGCACATGGGTCACGGGGATGATGGTCAGGCCCGCCTTCACGTTGTCCGGAATGTCCGGCAGGTCTTTGGCGTTTTCTTCCGGGATCAGCACCGTGGTGATGCCGCCGCGCAAGGCCGCCAGCAGCTTTTCCTTCAGGCCCCCGATGGCCGTGGCATTGCCGCGCAGCGTGACCTCGCCGGTCATGGCGATGTCCTTGCGCACCGGAATGCCCGTCAGGACCGACACGATGGCCGTGACCATCGCCAGACCCGCCGAAGGGCCATCCTTGGGCGTGGCGCCGTCGGGCACGTGCACGTGGATGTCCAGCGCCTCGAACCGCGGCGGTTTCACCCCGATCTGCGGCGCGATCGACCGGACGTAGCTGGAGGCCGCGTCGATGGATTCCTTCATCACGTCGCCCAGCTTGCCGGTGGTCTTCATCCGGCCCTTGCCTGGCAGCTTCAGCGCCTCGATCTGCAACAGGTCGCCGCCGACGGATGTCCAGGCAAGGCCGGTGACGACGCCCACCTGATCCTCCTTCTCGGCCAGCCCGTAACGATGCCGCCGCACGCCCAGCATGGTTTCCAGCCGTTCGGGCGTGACCTCTACCGCCTTTTCCTTGCGCTTGACGATTTCCGTCACCGCCTTGCGCGCCAGCTTGGCGATTTCGCGTTCCAGGTTCCGCACGCCCGCCTCGCGGGTGTAGTAGCGGATCACATCCGTCAGCGCGGTGTCGGTGATGGCGAATTCGCCCTTCTTCAGCCCGTGCGCCGCCGTCTGCTTGGGGATGAGGTGGCCGCGCGCGATTTCGCGCTTTTCATCCTCGGTGTAGCCCGCCAGCGGGATGATCTCCATCCGGTCCAGCAGGGGCCCGGGCATGTTGTAGCTGTTCGCCGTGGTGATGAACATCACGTTCGACAGGTCGTATTCGACCTCCAGATAGTGATCGACAAAGGTGCCGTTCTGTTCAGGGTCCAGCACCTCCAGCAGGGCAGATGCCGGATCGCCGCGGAAATCATGCCCCATCTTGTCGATTTCATCGAGCAGGATCAACGGGTTGGTGGTCTTGGCCTTTTTCATCGACTGGATGATCTTGCCGGGCATCGACCCGATATAGGTCCGGCGGTGACCGCGGATTTCCGATTCGTCGCGCACCCCGCCAAGGCTGATGCGGATGAATTCGCGCCCCGTGGCCTTGGCAACCGACTTGCCCAGACTGGTCTTGCCCACACCGGGCGGGCCGACCAGGCACAGGATCGGGCCTTTCAGCTTGGCCGAACGGTTCTGCACCGCCAGATATTCGACGATGCGTTCCTTGACCTTTTCCAGACCGTAGTGGTCGGCATCCAGCACCTGTTCGGCCTTGCCAAGGTCTTTCTTGACCTTGGATTTCAGCCCCCATGGCACACCCAGCAGCCAGTCCAGATAGTTGCGCACCACGGTCGCCTCGGCGCTCATGGGGCTCATGGATTTCAGCTTCTTGATCTCGGCCTCGACCTTGTCGCGGGCCTCCTTGGACAGCTGGGTGTTCCGGGCGCGTTCTTCCAGTTCGCGGATCTCGTTCTGGCCATCCTCGCCATCGCCGAGTTCCTTCTGGATCGCCTTCATCTGCTCGTTCAGATAGTATTCG
>JALOSF010000142.1 GCA_025458525.1 Cypionkella sp.
CCTCCAGCCGCTCGATCACTTCCAGCAAATGCGAAAGCGACCGCGCCAGACGGTCGATGCGCACCACCACCAGCGTGTCGCCCTTGGCGATCCGCTCGATCACGCGGGCCAGCACGGGCCGCGCGCGGTTCCCGCCCGAGGCCTGCTCCTCGTGGATCTCGGCGCAGCCCGCGGATTTCAGGGCCTGCGACTGGGGCAGGGGGGTCTGATCCTCGGTCGAGACGCGCGCATAGCCTATCAATGGCATCAAAACAGGCCGTTTGCAGTTTCCTATGCTGCCAATAAACGACCGTTTCCTTGCAAAGTCAGTCACCTAGAAGGTCGGTCGCCGGGTTCTCGCTGATCTCGACATCGGCATAGTACTTCTGGGCCTGCACGGCAGAGCGGTGCAGCGATAGCTTCATCGCGGCCGCCAAAGGAGCGCCGTCCAAGGCGGCTTGGGTCAGGAACCCGGCACGCAAGCCGTGCGGTGTGGCGAATTCCACCGGTAGCCCCGCAAGGACCAACCTGTGTCGCAGAATCGTGCGCAGCGCATCTGAGGCCAAGCGACGGGGCAGGGGGCGGTCGGACAGGGAGATGGGACGAAACAGCGGGCCATCTGTGATCTTCGTGACTTCCAGCCAATGCACCAGTGCGCGCGCGGCGCGGCCCTTCATCGGAAGACGTGGGGCCTGGTCCTTTTTCGTCGTCTTGGTCTCCAACAGCCTGATCCAAAGCAACCCCTTGGCCTTGAAATCGTCGCGTCCGATGTCTTCGACGTTCAGCGCCGTCACCTCTGATCGCCGCCTACCGCCGGAAGCAAAGGCCAACATCAGCATGGCCCGGTCGCGGATGCCGCGATGGCTGTCGTCGCAGGTGGCCAGCAGGACTTCAAGAATGTCGCGGGTCACCGGCTTGGGAGATTTCGGCACCCGGGGCCGCGCATTGGCGCGTCGGGCCTTTTGGCGTGCTTGCTGCACCAGAGGAGCCGAAAACGGCGAGGGCAGGTTGCGCATCCGATGAAACGCCTGCCAGCTTGCGATGCGGCGGTCCAGCGTGGCCGGGGCAGGGCAGGTCAGTTCCCGGCGCAACCCGATGGCGATCAGCTCCATCGCGACGTCTTGCGCGGGCCCCGGCCTGTTGGTCAGGTCCTGCGCATGATCAAGGATGAAGCGAAGGGCCACCTTTTCATCCTCGGGCCAGTCCAGCGGCCTGCCAAAGGAGGCCATCTTCCACGCCGCGACATAGGCCAGATCCCGTTCCCAAGCGCGCAGCGTATTGGCGGGCGTGCCCCGGCGGTACAGCTCGGTCAGTGCCGCCTCATCCGCGTCGGAGAGTTGCGCATAGGCAGGCAAGGCGAGAACACTCATGTCTGCGCCTTGCGGAAGTAAGGCGAAATCGCTATATGTAAGGCAATCATGTAAATCCCCTTGGAGACCACCATGCAAGAATCGACCGTGACGACCAAGGGCCAGACCACCTTGCCCAAGGATGTGCGAGCGGCACTCCAACTCCATCCCGGTGACCGGGTTCGGTATATGATCCTCGACGGTGGTGAGGTCCGGTTGGTACGGAGCCGGCCAGTGATGCAATTGGCAGGCTTGCTGAAGGACCGGACCAACAAGCGTGCGAGCTTGGAAGACATGGACGAGGCGATTGCAAAAGGCGCGTCCGGTAAATGACGCCACAAACTTCTGTGCAAATGATCGGGCTTGATACCAATGTTCTGGTCCGCTTTTTGGTGCAGGACGATGTCGCGCAGGCCAAGGCAGCGCAGGACCTGATAGCGACATTCACCGAAGCGGAGCCAGGGTTCATCTGCCGTGAAGTGTTGGTCGAGTTGGTTTGGGTTCTGGAACGTGCCTACGCTTTGCCGCGCAAAGATATTGCCTTGGCGCTGGACGGCCTGCTGGAGGCGCGTGAGTTGCTGATCGAGGCCGCAGACCGTGCCGCGATCGCCGTCGACCGCTATCGCAAGGGCGGTCCCGGCTTTGCCGATCAGTTGATCGCGCTGGCAGGACAGGGGGCTGGCTGCCAAGCGACGGTCACCTTCGACCGCAAAGCGGCGGGCCTTCCCGGGATGGCGTTGCTGGACGCTGTTTCCGACCATTGATCTCAGGCATTTCCTACTGGTTTCGCGGGCAAGAGTGCCCTCTTACTGCGTCAATTTCAACAGACATGATAAGGCGAACTTATCGTGGGTGTTGAGCGGGCAGAAAGAACACTTCGGTACTGCGCAAAACTAATCAATAATGCGCATTACAGTGTGAGTGCCTTTTATTTTATTTATTAAATCTGGTGTCGCCTGAGGGCGATGCAGGCGGGCTGAACAGGCCCGCCTGCTATCAACGGGAAGATACGAGGCGACGATCAGGCCGCCCGCTTTTGCCCTGACAGCCGCAGCCCGACGGACATCATGCGCAGGGCGTCTTCGGTGGCGCGGCGCAGCAGTTTTTCGCCGTCGCGGATCGCCTCTTCCAGCGTGCAGGGGCGTTTGAGGATCGAGGCAAAGGCCGAGATGCCGTGGTCGAACGTCTGGTCCACGCCGCGCCCGATGGTGCCTGCAAGGGCGATGGTCGGCACGCCTTGTGCCTCGGCGCGGCGACCGACTTCGCAGGGCACCTTGCCAAAGGGGCTTTGCCCGTCAAGGCTGCCCTCGGCGGTGATCACAAGATCGGCCTCGGCCAGCAGGCGGTCGAAATCCAGATACTCCTGGATGATGTCGAACCGCGGGTGCAGCGTCGCCCCGGCAAAGGCGATCAGCCCGGCCCCCAGCCCGCCCGACGCGCCCGCACCGCGCGCAGCACCAACATCATGCCCGGTGGTCGCGCGGATCGCGGCGGCCCAGCGGCGCATCGCGGCATCCAGATCCTCGACCTGGCTGGGTGTTGCGCCCTTTTGCGGGCCAAACACCCGCGCCACGCCCTTTGGCCCCAAAAGCATGTTGTGCCAGTTCACCGCCGCATCGATGCGCACCCGCCCCAGCCGGGGGTCCAGCCCCGAGACGTCAATCTGGTGCAGCCACAACAGCTCACCCCCGCCCGCGCCGATCTCGGCCCCCTGTTCATCCAGCAGCCGCGCGCCAAGCGCCTGCGCCAGACCCGCGCCGCCATCATTGATGCCGCTGTCGCCGCAGCCGATCAGGATCCGCTCGACACCCTGGTCAAGGGCGGCAAGGATCAACTCCCCTACGCCAAAGGACGTGGTCAGCATCGGGTTGCGCCGATCGCGCGGCACCAGCGACAGACCGGCGGCGGCGGCCGTTTCGATCACGGCGGTGCGCGGGCCGGGGCCGCCCAGCAGGCCAAGGAAACTGTCCACCGGGTCGCCCACCGGGCCGGTCACGCGGGCCGCGATGATCTGCCCGCCGGTGGCGCGCACCAGCGCCTTCACGGTGCCTTCGCCGCCATCCACCATCGGGGCGTTCAGGATGCGCGCCTCAGGCATGGCGCGGCGGATGCCATCGCCGATGGCGCGGGTGACGTCATCCACCGAAAGGGATTCCTTGAAGCCCGAGGGTGCCACGAGGATCGTCAGGGTCATGTCGGTCTCCTTTTGTGAAGCTCATGTGATGAAAACGCGACAGGCGCGCGGATATTCCCGCGCGCCCTGACTTTTCTGGCAATAACCCTCTGAAACGGAACAAATTCCTATCGAAACAGCCGCCGCAGATCCCGGCGGATCTGTTTGCGGGCCTTGGCCAGATCCCGCTGAACCTGCGCAGCAAATGATCGGGTGACAGGCTGTGTCCGGCCGGGCTTTGCGGCGGCCTTTGGCGTGGTCGGCATGCTGGCCATCAGGTCGGATGGCCGGGCCTTGGGCCGCGGGCTTGCGGCAAGGATCGCCACCGACGCGGTTGCAAAAGGCTCGGGCATCGCGGCAATCGCGCTGCGCATGTCGGGCGAAAGTGCCCCCACAGGCGGGGCTGCGGCGGGGGCCATCTGCTGCGGCCAGACGAACAGTGCAAACCCGACAAGCAGCCCGACCTTGGCCAGCCCCAGAGGCCCCGCCAGCCGCAACAGATCCCCTTGCGTAAAGCCCGCCTCGTCGCGCAGGCCAAAGATCGCGACCGGCTTGGCGCTCGACATCAGGGTCTGGCAGAACCCGGTCCCCATGACCGCAATCAGGATCATCAGCGTGGTGTCATGGCCCAGCCCCGCCAACGGCAGGGCCACCGCCGGGATCAGTATCGCCGCCCGCGCCGACCGCGAGGCGATGACCAAATGCGCCAGAACCGCGATCCCCGACAGCGCCACCGCCACCCCCGGCCCGCTGGCCAGCATCGCCGCGGGCAGCGCCGCCACGGCTTGGGTGGCCAGCCAGCGGTCGGCCCCGGTTTCGGTCATCGCCTGCGCGATCAGCATGGTGGCGGCCATGTAAAGGATCAGTTCCAGATCAACGGCGCGAAACACATCCTTGGTCTTGCGCGTGCCAAAGGGCCGCGTCAGCAGCACCAGCGCCCCCAACATCGCCACCAGCGACATCCCCAAGCCATGCAGGGCCTCGGTCAGCCACAGCGCCACAAGCGCCGCAATCACCAGAAGGATGCGGGTTTGCTGCGCGGTGCGCGGTCCAAGCGGGGCGGCAGCCGCCATCCGCCGCGCCCACAGATCGCGCGGCACGAACAGCCACAGGATCAATCCGACCCCGACCGCCGAGGCGATAGCCGCCAGCGGCCCGCCCAGCATCAGCCAGTCCAGATAGCCCAGACGCGGCGCGCCACTGGCCGCAATCGCCTCGACCGCGATCAGATGCGCCCCGGCACCGATCAGCGACCCTCCCGCCGACAACAGGATCACCGTCGGAAAGATCAGCACCAGCGCCCGGGCCAGACGGGCGTCGGGCAGCAAGGGCAGCAACGCCAGACAGACCGGCAACAAAAGCGCAGCCCGCCCCGAGGTGGAGGGCAAGACCAGCGCCGTCGCCGCAATGCCCGCCGCCAGCGCAAAGGCAAAAGCGGCAA
>JALOSF010000068.1 GCA_025458525.1 Cypionkella sp.
CGAGACCCTGGATCAGCCTGAGACTGCCCGCGACGACGATGACGGACTTCAACTGATAGATCGGAATGCCGGCGGGGCTGTTGACCGACACCTCGCCATACCCCCAGGACCGACCTGCATATTTGAAGCCGGTGAATACCAGCGCAAGGATGCCCGGAAAGAAGAACAATATATACAGCGCCAGATCCACCTTGGCCTGGGTCTGCGGCTTCCATGAGCGATAGACGAAATCGCCCCGCACATGCCCGCCGCGCGACAACGTGTAGGCGCCGCCCATCATGAAGATGGTGCCATACATGATGAAACTGATGTCCAGAGCCCAAGGTGTTGGGGCATTGAACATGTAACGCACCAACACTTCATAAGCCATGCCGAAGGTCATCAGGATGATCAGCCAGCCGAAAGTCTTGCCGAACCATGCAGACAGCCGGTCGGCAAAGCGGATGTAGCCAAGCATATTGGGGGACTCCGTTCATACGGTAAAGCGGGCAGCGCGGCCCGCGAAAGGAGATTTGGCGTCAGCAAAGGGGGGTGCGGCCATCGCACCCCCCTCGTTTGTCGGCGTCAGAGCGCGAGCTTGCCGGGGAAATAGTGGTCGTAGGCAAGCGCAAGGTCGGGCGCGTTCATCAGTTCGTAGTAAGCGACCTTTTCGACCCAGGCGCGCTGGCTGTCCATGACCTTCTTGTTGAAGGCATCGGTTTCCAGATCGGTGATCAGCGTGTCCCAGGCGCTGATCTGGGCGGCGAGAATCTCTTTCGAGGTCCGGCGCACGGTCACACCCGCCTCGGTCGCCAGCTTTTGCAGGTCGGTCGAATATTCGCGCATGGCAAGGGCAAGGTTCGACGTGGCCGATGCTTCGACACCGTATTTCAGGATCGCTTGCAGATCGGGCTCGAGGTCATCCATGAAATCCTTGTTGAACAGGAATTCAAAAGCCTCCGACGCTTGGTGATAGGAGCCGAGGTAGTAGTTCTTGGCCACGTCCTGCGCGCCAAAACGGCTGTCGGACGACGGGTTGTTGAACTCGAACGCGTCGATCACGCCACGCTCCATCGCAGGCACGATCTCGCCGCCGGGCAGCTGGGCGACGGACATGCCCATGGCCTGAAGCAAATCGGCAGCCAGGCCCACGGTGCGGTATTTGAAGCCCTGGATATCGGCGACCGTGTTGACCTCGGTCTTGAACCAGCCAAAAGGCTGCGCCGGCATCGGCATGCCCATGAAGCCATAAACATTCAGTCCGAGGATCTGCTGGGTCAGCTCGGCATAAAGCTCCTTGCCGCCGCCCTGATAGAACCAGCCGAGCATGGTGGTGGCCGAACCGCCGAAGACAGGCCCGGTGCCAAAGAAGGACGCGGCCTTGGACTTGCCATACCAATAGACCGGCACGGTATGCGCGGCGTCGATCACACCATCATTGACGGCATCCATCACCTGAAACGCGCCAACGACCGCGCCCGCGGGCAGCAGGTCGATCTTCAGGCGCCCGCCCGACATCTCCTCGACCCGCGTCACATACTCGCGCGCGAAATCCATCCAGATGTCGGATGCCGGCCACGAGGTCTGCATCTTCATCACCAGCGGCGCTTGCGCCAGCACGGCCGGAGCCGCCAGAACCGAGGCCGCAGCGGCCGCAGAGCCGCCCAAGGCCCCTTTGCGCAGGAACGAACGACGGGAAAGCCCGGTGTCGCGGGTATCAGTCATATGGTGTCCTCCCAGACGATTATCGCCGCTCCTCGCGGCTCCTTTTCAGTGCTAAGTCTAACGTCCAGTCGGCGAAAAGCAAGCACTGGTAAGTTTATTTTACCACCATACCCAATGCTCGGTAGGCTGGTCATTTCGCAACGGGGCCGCGCCGCGCCGTGATCGGGGCAAAGCGCGTCCGGCCAAGGCGGGCAAGGCAGGTTTCAGGCAAAGGGATCAAGGGGATAGCGCGCCGCCGTCAGGTAAAGCCCCTGCGGCGGGCAGACCGGACCACAGGCTGCACGGCTTTGCGCCTGCAACGCCTGTTGCACATCGTCGGGCGCCCAGGCCCCCGCCCCCACCCGTTCCAGCGTGCCGACGATGGAGCGCACCTGATTGTGCAAGAAGCTGCGGGCGCGCAGGAAGAACCGCACCTCGATGCCCCCCGGATAGGGATGCTGGGTGATGCTGAGTTCATCCAGCGTCTTGACCGGCGATCTGGCCTGACAGATCGACGAGCGAAAGGTCGTGAAATCGTGCAGGCCCACAAGATGCGCAGCACCCGCCCGCATGGCGGCAAGATCGGGTGGGTTCAGCACCTGCCAGACCCGGCCCTTGTCATGGGTCACGGGGGCGCGGCGGGCGACGAGGCGGAAAAGATACTGCCGCTCCACCGCCGAAAATCGCGCGTGAAAACTGTCCTCTACACGGACTGCCGCCAGAATCGCGACAGGAGCGGGTTTCAGATGCCAGTTCAACGCCTCGGACAGACGAAACGGGTCCCAGTCGCGGGCAAGGTCCACCGTGGCGACCTGTCCCGTGGCATGAACTCCGGCATCGGTGCGCCCGGCCGCCGCAATCGTATGCGGCCCCGGCTCCAGCCGCGACAAGGCAGCCTCGACGGCAGCCTGCACCGAAGGCTGGCCTGCCGCCTGCCTTTGCCAGCCCTGAAACGGGCCACCGTCATATTCGATCTTGAGTGCAAAGCGCGGCATGTCGGCTGTTTACCGCAAAACCAGCCGACCGCCAGCGGGGTTTTTCACACCGAAGTCACCCGCATGACAGCAAGGCGACAGGTGCTCCGCACCGGGAGGATCTGAAAAAGATGCAGGCCAGCGGCGCGGTCGTCCCGCCTCGGGCTTTCCCCCTACCAAGCGCCCGCCAGCGTGCCTATGTTGAGGCGGAGCGAAAAGGATTGTCCAAAGTGGTTTTGTCTGCACTGACCGATGGCATCACCCGCAGCCTCGAGGGTGTGGCGGGCACGGTTTCCGATCTGTTCGACCCCAGCCTGCGCATTGGTGTGACCGGCCTTTCGGGGGCAGGCAAGACGGTGTTCATCACGGCCCTTGTCGCCAACCTGCTGGATCGCGGCCGCATGCCGCAACTTTCGGCGCAAACCGCGGGACGGATCGAGGCGGTTGTGCTGCAACCCCAGCCCGACCTGACGTTGCCGCGCTTTGACTATGAAACCCATATGACCGCCCTGCTGGGGGATACGCCACGCTGGCCGCAATCCACCCGGGCCGTGTCCGAACTGCGCCTGTCCTTTCGCCTGCGGCCTTCGGGCTTGCTGTCGTTTGGCGGCGCTTCGCAGCTTCACGTCGATATCGTCGATTATCCGGGCGAATGGCTGCTTGACCTGTCGCTGATGGAAAAGGACTACGCCCGATGGTCCGAAGACACGCTTGAGCGCATCGCCAAGCGCGCCGAGGCAGCAGACTTCATGGCACAAGCCCGTGCCGAGGACGGTGCGCTGCCCCTGGATGAGGCGCGCGCGCAAGCACTCGCCGCCAGCTTTACAGCCTATCTTCAGGCCGCCCGGGGCAAGGGCTGGTCCGACCTGACACCGGGGCGCTTTCTGCTTCCGGGGGAGCTTGCAGGTTCGCCCGTGCTCACCTTTGCGCCGCTGCCGCGCCCGGCCAGCACGGCGCGCGGCAGCCTGTGGCGCGAAATGGAACGGCGCTATGAGGCTTACAAGGCCAAGGTCGTCAAACCGTTCTTTCGTGACCATTTTTCGCGCATCGACCGGCAGGTGGTGCTGATGGATGTGTTGGGCGCCATCCATGCCGGGCCGCAGGCGGTCGAAGACCTGCGCCGCACCATGGCCGATATCCTGTCGGCCTTTCGTCCGGGTGCCAATGGCTGGCTGACGCGGCTGTTGGGGGGCAAGCGGGTGGAGCGTATCCTGTTCGCGGCAACCAAGGCCGACCATCTGCACCATCACCAGCACCCGGCCCTGACCGCGATCACCGAGGCGCTGCTGGCCGACGCCAAACGCCGCGCCGATTTTTCCGGCGCCCGCACCATGGCGCTGTCGATGGCCTCCTTGCGGGCCACGGTGGAAGATACGGTGCAGCAGGATGGCGCGCCGCTGGATGTGGTGCGGGGGCGTTTGCTGGCCAGTGGCAAGCAGGCGGCGATGCATGCGGGCGATCTGCCCACCGATCCGGCCCGGATCCTCGCGCCCGCCCGCGACGGCGCAGAGCGTTGGCTGGATGCCGACTATGGCCTGATGGCCTTTGCCCCCGCCAGGATGACCCTGCGCCCGGGCGAGGGGCCGCCGCATATCCGCCTCGACCGCGCGGCAGAATTCCTGATCGGAGACCGGCTGTGACCGAACCGCTTGCCCGTAAACCGCTTATCCTTGAACTGGACGAGGAGATAGACCCTGCGCGCGCCGAGCCGGTGCCCGATGCCCTGCCCCAGGGGCAGGCCATGCAACTCGCGGCACGGGTTGGCGCCCCACGCTCGCCCCTTGTGCGCTTTGCGCTTTGGGCCTTTGGCGCGTTCTTCAGCTTTGCGCTGGCGGTCGCGGCCTATGATTTCGTCACCGGGCTGTTCGCCCGCAACCCGCTTTTGGGCTGGGTTGCCGGGGTGCTGCTGGTGCTGGCACTGCTGGCGGCCGTCCTGCTGGCCGGGCGCGAATGGGCGGCCTATGCCCGCCTTGCGCGGCTGGATCATCTGCGCCGCGATGCGCTGGCGGCGCGCACCAAAGCCGATCTGAAATCCGCGCGCCGCACCGTGGCCGCGCTGGTGGGCCTTTACGCCGCGCGCAGCGACACCGCCTGGGGCCGCGCCCGTCTGGCCGAGCGCGAGGCGGAGGTGCTTGACGCCGACGCGCTGCTGTCGCTGGCCGAGGCAGAGATGATGCCGTCGCTTGATGCCCGCGCCCGCGCCGAGGTGGAGGCCGCGGCCCGCCAGGTGGCGATGGTGACGGCGCTGGTGCCGCTTGCACTTGCCGATGTCGCGACCGCGCTGGTGGCCAATCTGCGCATGATCCGCCGCATTGCCGAAATCTACGGCGGTCGGTCGGGCACGCTTGGGTCTTGGGGGCTGTTGCGGCGGGTCTTTGCAAGCCTGCTGGCCGCCGGGGCCTTGGCGCTTACCGATGATCTGATCGGATCGGTCGCGGGGGGCGGCGTGCTTTCCAAACTGTCGCGCCGATTTGGCGAAGGGGTCGTCAATGGCGCGCTGACCGCCCGGGTGGGGCTTGCGGCGATCGATCTGTGCCGGCCGCTGCCCTTTGTCGCGCTAGAGCGGCCCTCGACCTCGGGGACGGTCAGCCGGGCACTGGCCGGGCTTGTGCCCCGCAAGACCTGAGCCTTGCTGCAAGGGCGGCATGAGCCTTGCTGCAAGGGTGGCAGGAGCCTTGACGGCTGCGTGCGACCGGGTCAGAGCGCCGCGGCCAGTCGCCGGAACAGGGCAACATCCTCGGCAAGCCGCGCGGCCTCGCGAAAGCGCAGATCGGCGGCGTTGACCGCGATCACCGTGCCGCGGCCCTGGTCGATGTGGATGTATTGACCATAGATGCCCCGGGCCAGGCATTCACCCGGGGCCGACCCTTCGGGCAACCACCATTGAAAGCCATAGGCACCGCCACAGTCGGGCGAGGGCGGGGCAGAGGGCGCAAGCATCTGGGCAACCCAGGCTTGCGGAACGACTCGCCGCCCGTGCCACATCCCGCCCGCGGCAATCATCGCGCCAAAGCGGGCATAGTCGCGCGTGGGCATGTTCAGCCCGCCCAGAACGAAGGCCACGCCAAAGCCATCGACAAGGTAAAACGGGCGCCCTTCAAGCCCGAGCGGCAGGATCAGATGCGTCTCGATCAGGCTGGCGACATCCTGTCCGGTCGCGCCTCGGATCACCATGCCGATCACATGGGTATCGATCGAACAATACTGCCAGCGCGCACCGGGCCGGGCCGCGCGGCGGCGCTGTGCCGCGGCAAAGCCATCCATCGACCCGCCCAGCGCCAGAACACGGCCCATCCGGTTGATGTCCGAAAAGAAGCTCAGGTAATCTTCATCGAAGTCGATCCCCGAGGCCATGTTCAGCACCTGACGGATCGTCGCCCCATCATAGGCTGACCCTGCGAGGGCCGGCGCATAGCGCGTGACCGGATCGTCAAGGCTGGCAATCGCGCCTTGGTCCATCACGATGCCCAACAGCGTGGCAAGCCAGCTCTTGGCCACCGACCAACTGATCCGGTGGTCCAGCGGCCCGGTGCCAAGCCGATACGCCTCATGGCGCAGCAGACCGTCCTTCAGCACCACGACCGCCGTGACCTGCCGGTCTGTCAGCCAATCCTGCCAGCCAGCGGGCAGCGGTGCGGGCGGACCGGATGGCAGGGGTGCGACGGCCGGGGCACTTGCAAGCGGACGGGTGTGGAACAGCGCACCCATGCCCGAGAAATTCGCAACGATCCTGTCCGGCGCAAACAGCGACATTGTGGCGCGCAGCCGCGCCAGATCGGTCTTGCGTTGCGTCACCAGCCCCCGCATCAACAGGCCGGCGAATTCGGCACTGCCGCGCAGCCGCCTCATCTCTCGGATGTCTCGCGCAGACGTGCCTTGATCCGCCGCAGGATCAGGCTGAGGCCGATGGTCATGGTCAGATAGATCAGCGCGGCGACATTATAGGTCTCGAAATATCGGAAATTGCCCGCCGCCGTCACCTTGGCCAATTGCGCCACATCGGTAACGCCCAGCACGCTGACAAGCGAGCTGTCCTTCACCATCGCCACGAAGTCATTGCCCAAGGGCGGCAGGATCAGCCGGAACGCTTGCGGAAAGACGATATGGCGGAACCGCTGCCAGCCCGACAGGCCAAGCGCCTGAGCCGCCTCGATCTGGCCCTGTGGCACGGCTTGCAGACCGGCGCGAAAGATTTCGGCCAGAAAGGCGCTATAGGCCAGCATCAGCGCAATCACGGCGCGGGCAATCAGCGGGAAATCCCGCGTGCGCCACGGCGCGAGCCCCAGGGGTTCGATCACCGCATTGACCGCCACCACCAGAAGCGGGGCCAGCACAAAGGCCACATAGAGCAGCAGGACGATGATTGGCACACCGCGCATCACCTCGATGTAAAGCCGGGCCGCCTGCCGCAGGATGATGTGGCGCGACAGGCCCATCACGGCGAGGCCAAGCCCGATCAGGCAAGCGCCAAGGTAGGCGACCACCGCCACGATGATGGTGATGCTGATGCCCTTGGCCAATGTGTTGAGCGCCGCCGCATAGACAGGATTGGCGAGCATTTCGTAAAACAGCACCGCGCCGGCGACCAGCAGGATCACCAGCCACCACGGAAAGTCACGGTCGGGCTTTGGGGTCAGCGCCATCACGCAGCGCCCCGGCTGTCACGCCGGGGCATCGGGCCTTATTGACCCATCTTGTAGTCAAGGAACCACTTCGTGTTCAGCGCGTCCAGCGTGCCATCGGCGCGCAGCGCGGCAATGCCGGCATTGATCGGCGCCACAAGGTCAGAGCCCTTGGGGAAGATGAAACCGAAATCCTCGGTCCCCAGCTTGTCGCCCACGATCTTGAGCCCGCCATTGGACGCATCGACATAGCCCTGGCCCGCGGTGCCATCGGTCAGCACCAGATCGACATCGCCGGCCCGCAAGGCCTCGACCGTGGCGCCAAAGGTTTCGAACAGCTTGACACGCGGGTTTGCCTCATTGCCATCCAGCACCTCGTAAACACCGACATAAAACGGCGTGGTGCCGGGCTGCGCGGCCATCAGCAGATCGTCATTGGCGGCAAAACTGGCGGCATCGGTAAAGCGCGTCTCGTCGCCACGCACCAGCATGACCATCTGACTGGTCATGTAGCTGTCGGAAAAATCGACCTTTTCCTTGCGGTCATCGCGAATGGTGATCCCGGTCATGCCAAGATCGAACTGCCCTTCGGACACGGCGGGGATCATCGCATCCCACGAGATGTTTTCATACGTCACCGTGAAGTTCAGCCGTTTGGCCAGTTCCGCCATCGCATCATATTCCCAGCCGATCGCCGCGCCCGAGGCATCAAGGAATTGCAGCGGCGGATAGGCGTTTTCCGTCACCACAACCACCTCGCGCCCGCCCAGATCGGGCAGGGCCTGCGCAAAGGCAGCAGAGGTGGTCAGCGCGAGGGCAAGGGCTGCGGCGGTCAATTTCATGGGTCAGGCTCCCGGTTGGATGTTTTGTGCAGACTATGGGGCGTGGCCCCGGCGGGGGCAAGGGGAGCCACCGCTAATAGCGCGCATCGGGCAGGCCGCAAAACGCATCCACCGGCGATTTGCCCGCAAAAGGCGCGCGCCCCAGCAGGCACTGCACGACCGCAGATTGCATCAGGGGCATCGAGGCATAGGCATTCACATAGCAGGGCACGCGGGGCGCGTCATAAAGCAGGTAGGGATAGCCAAAGCTGATCATCACGGTGGGCACCTCGTGCCAGTGCCGCTGCATTGCCGCGCCGAAATCCCCCATCAGACGCAGCCAATCAAGAAAGATCCGCCCGCGCGTCAGCAAGGTTTCTTCGGCAAAGGCATAGATCATCAGATCCCAGTCCTTTGGCACGATCTGCATCCCCGGATGGAACAGCGTCACCTCGAACCCCTCGGCGCGCAACAGGTCGGGCAGATCGAGCGGCAGAGGGTGCGGCGAAAAGGGGAACACCACGCCGCCCGATACCAGAAGCACGCGGCGATGCCGCACCGGCGACAGCGGCAAAAGCCCGTGCACATCCTTGACCAGCGTGGGCGCGCGCTGCACCACCGCCTGCGCCGCCGCGCGATCCTCGGCGCGCCCCACCGCTTGCGGCGCGGCCGCAGGCACGCCGCGATGCAAGCCGAGCGCGGCCTTCAGCCCAAGCACCCGGCGCAGCGCCGCATCCAGCCGCGCCGCAGAGATCCGGCCATCCTCGATGGCCGCGGCAATCAGCGCCACATCGCCCTTCGGGTCATCCGAAAACAGGATCAGATCACATCCGTTCTCGATCACTTGCGCAAGCATCTGGTCCCGCGATGCCCATGCGCCGAATCCCGCCATGGGCGTCGCATCGGACACGATCACCCCGTTGAAGCCAAGGCGTCCACGCAGCAACCCCTCAAGCAACGGGCGCGAGACAGAGGCGGGCCGGAACGCCTCCACCCCCGCATCCGGCGTCTCGGCCAAGACATGGGACGGCAAGGCGATATGCCCCGCCATCACCGCCATCACACCCGCCTCGATCGCCGCGCGATACAGGCTACCATGCGTCGCCTCCCACTCCGGCATGGTCAACGGGTTGATCGTCGTCACCAGATGCTGGTCGCGGTCGTCATGCCCTTCGCCGGGCCAGTGCTTTACCGTCGCCGCCACGCCCGCCGCCTGAAATCCGGCGATCTGGGTCAAGGCCTGTGCCTTGATCTGCGCCACGTCAGACCCAAACCCGCGTGTGGCCACGATCGGGCTGCGAAAGGCGGCGTTGATGTCGATGACCGGCGTAAAGGTCCAGTTTACCCCCACCGCCGCCGCTTCGCGCGCCATGATCCGCGCCACCTCGGCGCTTGCCGCCAGATCATCCACCGCCGCCAGCGCCAGAGGATTGGGCACCTGTGTGCCAAAGGGCAGGCTCATCCGGCTGCCCTCAAGGTCAGATGATACCAGAAGCGGCACCTTGGCCTGCGCCTGTGCTGCGCTGAGGAAAGCGATCTCCTGCTCCAGCGTGCCGCCGAAGAACCGCGTGATACCCGCCGGGCCAAGGGCGGCCAGCCGTGGCAATTCGTCCGGGTCGAACCCGCGCGACAAGAACACGAACAGCTGCCCGGCCTTTTCGCCGATGCTCATGCCGGCAAGGGTGGCCTCGACCCAGGCCGTCGCCGCAGGGTCGAGGTGAAAGGGCGCCGCCGTCAGATCAACCATGCTGCCCCCCGCACACGGCGCAATCCGCCCGCTTTTTGATACTGATCATCCGGGTCTGCGCGTAAAGCGCGTCATAAATCATCAGCCGCCCGCGCAGGCCCTCGCCCGCATCGGTGATCTGCTTGATGGCCTCGACCGCCATCATCGCGCCAATCACGCCGGGCAAGGCTGCGGCCACCCCGGCTTCGGCACAGCTTGGCACCATCCCGGGCGCCGGTCGCACCGGGAAAACACAGTCGAAACACGGCCCCCCCCGCGCGGGATCATACAGGCTGATCTGGCCTTCCCATTGCGTGATCGCCCCGGCAATCAACGGCTTGCCCAGCCGGGCACAGACCCGGTTGACCAGGTAACGGGTGTCAAGATTGTCGGTGCCATCCAGCACAAGGTCATAATCCGCGATCAGATCGGCCGCCACCGCTTCATCCAGTCGCCGATGATAGGGCCGCACCTCGACAAAGGGATTGAGCGCGCGCATGGCGGCTTCGGCGGAAAACACCTTTGGCATGCCGATCCGCGCATCGGCATGCACGATCTGGCGTTGCAGGTTCGATCCCTCGACCGCGTCATCGTCGATCACCCCGATGGTGCCCACCCCGCTGGCCGCCAGATAAAGCAACGCGGGCGAGCCAAGCCCCCCGGCCCCCACGACCAGCACGCGGGCGGATTTGAGGCTTTTCTGCCCCGGTCCGCCGATCTCTCGCAGCATGATGTGGCGGGCATAGCGGTCCAGCTCTACCGGCGAAAAGCTGCCCGATCTGGCGGCCTCGGCCTTTGGCTCCACCCGGCTGCGCACCCTGCGCAGACCCGCGCGATAGGCCAGCCCCAGCGCCGCCAGCACGCCCAGAACGAACCAGCCGCGAAACTCGCCGCCCACGAAATCGCCAAGCGCAGCCGGCATATAGGGCGCATGCGCCACCAGCAGCACGACCAGCCAGCCCCAGGCCATCAGCCAGACCCAGCGTGCGGGCCAGGCCAACCATCGCCCCGTGCCGAAGATCACCGCAAATCCGACAAGCCCGATCACGCGCGCCCCCTACCTGCGACCTGTCGAGCCAAAACCGCCCGCGCCGCGCTGCGTCTCGCCCAAGCTGTCCACCACGGCAAAGCCGACCTGCACAACCGGCGCGACAACCATCTGCGCGATCCGGTCGCCATGCTGCACCGTGTAGGGCTGGTCGGACAGGTTGATCAGCGCGACACCCAGCGGTCCGCGATAATCGCTGTCGATCGTGCCGGGCGTATTGGGCAGCGTGATCCCCGATCTGGTCGCAAGACCCGACCTTGGCCTGATCTGCATCTCGAACCCGGGCGGAACCTCGACCCGGAGTCCGGTGGGGCAGATGGCCCGCTGCATCGGTTGCAGGGTAAAGCCGACAGCCCGCTGATCGGGGGGAAGATTGGCACGGATATCCGCCCCCGCCGCCCCCGGCGTTTCATAGGCAGGCAAGGGCAAATCCCTGTCGGCCCAGTCCTCGAACAGCAGTCGCACCACCGGCGTCATTGCAGCGCCTCGGCAATCCGCAGGGCCAACCGCCGGGCCACTTCATCCTTGGCCAGGCGTGGCCACACCTCGGCCCCCGCGTCAGAAATCACCGTGACCGCGTTCTCGCTGCCGCCCATGATGCCGCTCGCGGGCGACACGTCATTCGCCACGATCCAGTCGCAGCCCTTGCGCAGGCGCTTGGCCGTCGCATGTTCGACCACAGCTTCGGTTTCGGCGGCAAAGCCAACCACCAGACGCGGGCGGTCGGCCGCCTTTGAGATGCTGGCCAGAATGTCGGGGTTTTCCGCGAAGTCGAGGGCTGGCGCACGGCCAGAGCCGTCTTTCTTCATCTTTTGCACCCCGGCATTGGCCACGCGCCAATCGGCCACCGCCGCCGCCATCACCGCCGCATCCGCGGGCAGCGCCGCCTGCACCGCTGCCAGCATCTCGGCCGCGGTTTCCACCCGCACCACCGTGACGCCTGGGGGTGGCGGCACCGATGCCGGCCCGGTCACAAACGTGACCCGCGCGCCCAGATCGCGCAGTGCTGCCGCAATCGCCGTGCCCTGCGCGCCCGAACTGCGGTTGGCAATATAGCGAACCGGATCAATCGGTTCGTGTGTCGGGCCAGAGGTTACAAGAACATGCCGCCCAACCAGCGGACCCGCGCTCAGGGCCGCCTCGACCGCCGCCACAATCTGTGCGGGTTCCGCCATTCGGCCCGGCCCGAACTCTCCGCATGCCATCTCGCCGTCATTCGGGCCGACCACCAGCACACCATCGCCGCGCAGCACCGCCAGATTGCGCCGCGTCGCCGGATGATCCCACATCCGCACATTCATCGCAGGCGCGATCAGCACCCGCTTGTCCGTTGCAAGCAGCAGGGTCGAGGCGAGATCATCCGCCCGCCCGCCCGCCATTTTCGCCATCAGGTCTGCCGTGGCCGGGGCCACCACCAGAAGATCCGCCGCGCGCGACAGCCGGATATGGCCCATCTCGGCCTCATCGGTCAGATCGAACAACTCCTGATAGACCTTGTGCCCGGCCAGCGCCGACAGGCTGAGCGGGGTCACGAACTGCGCCCCTGCATGGGTCAGAACCGGCACCACCGCCGCGCCCGCCTTTTGCAAAAGCCGGATCAGTTCCAACGACTTGTAGGCCGCAATCCCGCCGCCGATCACCAAAAGCACCCGTTTCCCGGCCAACATGTCCTGCCCCCTGTTGTCGCCCCGACGTTAGGGCGCAACCGCCGCCAAAGGCAACACCCCGTCAGCGGAAGGCAAGACAAGGGTCCGTGCGCGGGATCGGCTCTGTCACCAGCCAGATGTCATAGGGCGCCGCCGTCGGACGCGCCCCTTCCAGCTGCCCGACCGACAGCACCGACAGATCGGGCCTTTCCGCCGCCAAGACCGCAGGCACCCCCCAATCGATCCGCGCGTGGCCGGATCCGGTGATGACCGCAACCGGCGGGCCGACCTCCTCCAGGGCGGTCAGCACGGCCTGTGCAAGATACGCATCCCGCAACCGCTGCGCCTCGACCATGCCGGGAAGCACCTCTTGCGGCATCGCGTTGCAATGGGCCGCCATCTGTTCTGCCTCTCGGGCGGTCTGTTCCGCCTCGGGCAGACGCCGGTCAAGCCCCGGACCCTCCGGCATGACCGCAAGGGCGCCCTCGCGCACCGCCCGCCGTGCCATGTCACGCGGCACCTCTGCCCCATAGTGCCGGGCCGACCGCGCCGCCACAAAGATCGGGTAATACATCGAAAAATCAGGCCAGCCGCTTTTGTCCCACTCAAGCACGCGGGCGACCCGCGCCGGATCGCCAAGGTCGCTTGGCACCTTTTGCGCCATCTGAGCGGACAGCTGTTCCCAGACCACGGCGCGCGGAGACAGCGAAAACACCGCCCGCGCCTGATTCATGTGATGTTCGGGGTTGTCATGCACTTCGCCCAGAACCACAACATCGGCACGGGGCAGCCGGTCCAGCACCTCTGGCTCCACCTGCGCGGCCCAGGCCCAGGGCGCAAGCCCCAGAAACCCAAGCACCGTCAGCAAGACCCTCACAGCAGGAAGTGATGCACTTCGCGCGACTGGCTTTCCAGATTGCGCCGCATTTTGGCAAAGGCCGCTGCCTCAAGCTGGCGCACGCGCTCTTTGCTCAGGCCCAGCTCCTCGCCCAGGGATTCGAGCGTGCGCGGCTCGTCGCACAGCTTGCGCTCGGCCACGATGAACCGCTCACGGGGGTTCAGCGCCTGCATCGCCTTGACCAGCCAGCCGCGCAACCGCGCGGCGTCATGCGACACTTCCACCTGTTCGGCAGCGCCCGCGCTGTCATCTTCCAGCGCGTCAATCCATTCGCGGCCCTCGTCCTCGCTCGACTGGGTGGCATTGAGCGAAAAATCAGACCCCGACAGGCGCCCTTCCATCATTTCGACATCGGCGACGGGCACGCCCACCTCAGCCGCGACCATCTGGCGCAGCTGAAACTGATCCAGCACCTCGCCCCGCTGGCTTGCCTCACGCTCCAGCTTGGCCTGCACCCGGCGCAGGTTGAAAAACAACGCCTTCTGGCTGGAGGTGGACCCGGTGCGCACCATCGACCAGTTGCGCATCACATAATCCTGAATGCTCGCCTTGATCCACCAGACAGCATAGGTGGAAAAGCGCACGCCCCGGTCGGGATCGAATTTGTCGGCGGCTTTCATCAGGCCAAGAGAGGCTTCCTGAATAAGGTCGGGCATCGGCGCGCCATAGCGGCGGAACTTGGCGGCCATCGAAATGGCAAGGCGCATATAGGCGGTGATCAGCCGATGAAGTGCCTGTTCGTCGCGCTGGTCGCGCCAGGCATAGGCCAGACGCAATTCGGTTTCCGCATCGAGCAATTCGGCCCGCATCGCTTGGCGCGACATGGTTTGATCGCTATATCCGTCCAGTGCCATCTCAAAACCCCCAGTTTTCGATACCCTAGTCGTAATATTCGTGCGGGTGCCTTCCCGCTTTTGAAAGGTTCTACGCAGCGTGACGCAGGCCGGATCACTTTTCGCATCGACTTTTTCTTTGCCGGCCCTAACGCTGGTCATCGGGGGCGCCCGTTCCGGCAAATCCGGGGTCGCCGAACGGCTTGTCACCGCCACGGGGCGTGCGCGCAGCTATATCGCCACGGCCCAGGCCTTTGATGACGAGATGCGCAGCCGCATCGATCGCCACCGCAGCGACCGAGGCCCGGCTTGGCACACGATCGAGGCGCCGCGAGACGTGGCGGGCGCGCTGGCAAAGGTCGATCCGACAGGGGTGGTCTTGCTCGATTGCGCGACGCTCTGGCTGTCGAATGTCATGCTGGCGGGTGAGGATGTGGATCGCGCAAGCCTGGCCCTGGTCGAAACCCTGGCGGGCAGCCCTGCGCCCGTCGTCGTCGTCTCGAACGAAGTGGGTTGGAGCATCGTCCCTGAAAACGCGCTTGCCCGCCAGTTCCGCGATGCGCAGGGGCGGCTGAACCAGCGCCTCGCCGCCCGCGCCGACCTTGTGGTTGCGGTGATGGCCGGGCTGCCGCTCACGCTCAAGGGCAGCTTGCCGGCGGGATGGGTCTGATGCGACTTCATCTGGTGCGGCACGGGCCGACACATGCCAAGGCCATGATCGGCTGGACCGATCTGCCCGCCGATCTGTCAGACACCGCCGCTCTTTCGCGGCTTTCAGCGCATCTTCCGGCCTGCGCGGCCCTGATCTCGTCCGACCTGTCGCGGGCGGTGGCGACCGCAGATGCCCTGGCCCTGCCCACGCGCCCACGCCTGCCCCATGACGCAGCTTGGCGCGAACTCCACTTCGGGGCCTGGGAAATGCAGACCTTCGCGCAAGCCGAGGCAGCAGACCCCGCCCATATCCGCGCCTTTTGGGAAACCCCCGGCGCCATCCGCGCCCCCGGCGGCGAAGGTTGGGATGACATCGCCGCCCGCGTCGCCGTCGCCCTGTCAAGGCTAAGGGGCGACACGATCATCGTGTGCCATTTCGGCGCGATTCTCGCCGCCTTGCAAACCTGCCTTGGCCAGTCCGCGCGTGATGTGTTTGCGCATCGGATCGACAACCTTTCGGTCACAGAGTTGCACAAAACTGACGCAGGCTGGCAGGCGATCCGCATCAATCACCTTCCGTGATGGGCCTGCGCAAAAATCATCACTTTTCCTTTTGTCCGCGACGGCCTTAGCTTCGGCAACGCGCTATGAAGGAGTTTGCTGGATGTCTGCCCCCTATGATCTGGTCATCGGTGATCGTGCCTATTCGTCGTGGTCACTGCGCGGCTGGTTGCTGTTTGATGCCTTTGGCATTCCCTGCAAACTGCACAAGGCCCGGCTTTACACCGATGAATTGCCCAGCCTGTTGCGGGCCTTTCACCCGGCCCGGACAGCGCCCACCATCCGCACGCCCGATGGCGTGGTGATCCCCGAAAGCCTTGCGATTGCCGAAGAACTGGCCTCGCGCCACCCGCAGGCCGGGATCTGGCCCGCCGATCCAAAGGCGCGTGCCATCGCCCGGGCGCTGGCCGCCGAAATGCACGCAGGCTTTGGCGCCTTGCGCAGCCATTGCCCGATGAACCTGCGCGTGAGCTATACGGATTGTGCCCCGCCCCAGGCGGTGCTCGACGATCTTGCGCGGCTAGAGGTCATCTGGGCCTGGGCATGGGAGCAGACCGGGTCCACCCAATGGCTCTGCGGTGACTATTGCGCTGCCGATGTGTTCTTTGCCCCCGTTGCCACCCGCATCGCCACCTATAACCTGCCGGTCAGCCCCCGGGCGATGGCCTATGTGCAGGCCCATCTGGCGCATCCGTCCTTTCGGCAATGGCGGGCCATGGGTCTTGTCGATGGCGCCGATCAAGAATTTTACCGTCGCGACTATCCCACCCGCCCTTGGCCGGGGCCGCGCCCGCTGCCGGCACGCGCGGTCGATGGCACGGCTTCGGAAAACACGGCATGCCCCTATTCCGGCAAGGCCATCACCCATGTGCTGGAGTTGGAGGGCCGCCGCTTTGGCTTTTGCAACGCCTTTTGCCGCGACAAAACCGTCGCAGACCCAGAGGCTTGGCCAAAGTTCATGGCGCTGCTCTGAGGCGGGCGAGCCCGCCCGTTAACCATTCGCTAACCCCGTTTCTGTAACCCTTGGCGGGGGAAACGGGGTAAGTCATGGTTGCCAAAGCCTACACAGTCGCCTTCGAAGGGGTGGAGGCCCGGCTGGTCGAAGTGCAATGCGCTGTGTCGCCCGGCCTGCCCGGTTTTACCGTGGTGGGCCTGCCCGACAAGGCGGTGTCCGAAGCAAAGGAGCGTGTGCGCGCGGCACTCTCGGCCATGTCGATCGCGCTTCCGACCAAAAAGATCACCGTCAACCTGTCGCCCGCCGACCTGCCAAAGGAAGGCTCGCATTTCGATCTGCCCATCGCCCTTGCGTTGCTTGCGGCAATCGACATCTTGCCGAAAGATGAGGTGGAGGCGACGGTCGCCCTTGGTGAACTCTCTCTCGATGGTCGGCTGATCGCGGTGATCGGCGCGCTGCCCGCCGCGATGGCCGCCGCCGAATGCGACCGGGCGCTGCTGTGCCCGCGCGCTTGCGGGGCCGAAGCCGCCTGGGTTGGCGCAACCGAAGTGCTGGCCGCCGCCTCCCTGACCGAGGTGGTGCAGCATTTCACCGGCCAATGCCCGCTGCCCCCTGCCGAAGCGGGGGAAGTGCTGCCGCGCAGCGGCGGCCGCAATCTGCGCGACGTGAAAGGACAGGAGCGTGCCAAGCGCGCCATGGAAATTGCTGCGGCCGGGCGACATCACATGTTGATGGTGGGAACGCCAGGATCAGGAAAATCCATGCTGGCGGCCCGTTTGCCCGGCCTGTTGCCGCCGCTTTCAGCCGCCGAGGCGTTGGAAACCTCGATGATCCACTCGCTGGCCGGGCT
>JALOSF010000143.1 GCA_025458525.1 Cypionkella sp.
CCACGGAACCAGCAACCGCCCTGGCACGCGGCTGGGGCCACGGCAGATCAGGGACGAATCCCGGATGCTGCGGCCCTACAACATGGCGACAGGGGCGGCGCCGTTTGAGCATCTGCAGGTGGCTGATATCGGCGATGTGGCGATCAACACGTTTGATCTGAAAAAGACCGTGGACATCATCACCGCCCATTACCGTGAGGTGCTGGCTCATGGCGTGATCCCCCTGACCCTGGGAGGTGACCATACGCTGACCTGGCCGATCCTGCGGGCGATCAAGGAACGCCACGGGCCGGTCGCGCTGATCCACATCGATGCGCACGCCGACATCAACGACACGATGTTTGGCGAGACGGTCGCCCATGGCTGCCCCTTCCGCCGCGCGTGGGAGGATGGGTGTCTGCAGAACGACAAGGTCTTCCAGATCGGCCTGCGCGGCACGGGCTATTCCCCGGATGATTTCAACTGGGCGCGCGACAAGGGCTGGACGGTGGTGCAGGCCGAGGAGTGCTGGCACAAATCGCTGACAGGGCTGATGGCGCAGGTGCGGGCAAAGATCGGCGATGCACCGGTTTACATCAGCTATGACATCGACAGCCTGGACCCCGCCTTTGCGCCCGGCACGGGCACGGTGGAGCCGGGGGGCTTGTCCACCTGGCAGGCGCTGGAGATCAGGCAACACCGCGCTTATCGGGGCGAACCTTCTGTACGAGATGCTGTGCGTCCTGCCGGGCGTGCCGCAGGCCCCGTCACGCTTTTCCGGGCTGACCTTCTAGGCCGGTCAGTCGCCGACCTTGCAGCGCTTGATGCCGCCTGTGCCTGCTTCGCACACGATTCCCGGAGCCGTCGCGACGGCGGGTTCAGTCTCGGCTTCGCTGGCATTCGCGGCGGCGTCTGCAGCAAGGCTGGCCTGGGCGGCGTCGTAGTCGGCACGGTGGGCCGCAAGGCGCGCCGCAGACCGCGCGGCACGGTCGTTGTCATAGGCATTGCGGGCATCGCGGTCGAGCGCGGAGGCCAGCACGATGACCGGCACATCGCCCAGGCCATCCTGCTTCTTGACCACGGCGGCGTTCATCGCCTTGACGTGCAGGGTTTCGAAGAAATCGACGAGATCAGCGTCCGCCATCCGGCGCGAGGCCAGCACGCGCAGGTGAATCTGGCCGCCGACATCGGCCATGAAAAGCCGGCCCCGCATGTCATCGGGCAGCATGTCTTCGGTGATGTCGAGGCCACGGACCGTCATCGTGGACAGGCCCCGATAGGACGCACCTTTGGTCTGCAGGGCAAGGCGCTGGTCGGTGGCCATGGCGCCGCTGAAGATCACATCGGGATACCGCATGGCCTTGACGATGACCCGGCGTTCGCCACGCTCATAGGTCAGGATCGCCACCTCGGCCGCGTCGCGAACTTTGGCGTTGACCATGTCCTTTACCAGATCACGGGCCAAAGCTTCACCCTTGCCGCCAGCGCGCGGCATGAAAACCTCAACATCGTCGGCGACGGCCGGGCGAACGGTCCAGCCTTCGGGCGGGCGCGGCAGCATGTCGGCCAGATTGCGGGGCAGGCCCGAGGGATCGGCCGAACGGGCAAGCGAAGCGATGCGCCCGTACAGACCGCCAAGATAGTCGCGGATCGGCAGGTCGGCCTCTTCATCGGCGGCGGTGACAAGCTGACGAGCCATCTTGTAATCAAGTGCCAGGAAACCCCCGGAGGCGATGCAGAACATCGAAAGCAAGCCAATCAGTCGCAGCACTGGAAGACCCCGTTCATTCAAACCTGTGCGGATGTTTACTGAAGAATTGGGGCAAGCTTCGGGCATAGGCCGATAAAATTGCCGTCAGCTGGCGTCACGATGCCGCAAGGGATGCGGTCAGATCAGGCCTTCCTTGCGGAACAGCTCTTTCAGGTCGGTTTCGGGCCGGGCACCGAAATGGGTGATCACCTCGGTCGCCGCAATGCAGCCCATCCGGCCTGCGGTGGCCAAAGACTGACCGGTGGCATAGCCGTAAAGGAAGCCCGCGGCAAAAAGATCGCCCGCGCCGGTGGCGTCTACCGGCACCACCCGGCGCACGGGGGCAAGGGCCGTCTCATCGCCGCGGACGATGATCACATCCTCACCCGACCGAGTGCAGGCGACCAGACCCGCATCGGCCGCGGCCTGTTCAAGGGCAGCCGACAGGTCGGTCTGATAGAGCGAGCACCATTCGTGTTCGTTACCGATGACGTAATCCAGCGACTTCACAAGACGGCGGAAATCATCGCGATGCCGGTCAACACAGAACGGGTCGGAAAGCGAAATCCCGGCCTTGCCGCCCGCCTTATGGCAAAGGTCAACCGCGCGTTCAAAGGCGAGCTTGCCCTTGGGCTTGTCGTAGAGATAGCCTTCCAGGAACAGGATCTCGGCGCTGCCGGCCACGGATTCCGACACGTCTTCCGGCCCGAGTTCCGAGGAAATGCCAAGGTAGGTGTTCATCGACCGCTCCCCATCCGGGGACACGAAGATCATCGAGCGGGAGGTGGGCAGTTCGCCGCCCGGCACCGGAGGGTTGACGAATTCGGTCCCCTCATCCGCCATGCTGCGGGCGTAAAAGCGGCCAAGCGCGTCATCATGGACCCGACCGATGAAGGCGGTGGCAAGACCAAGGCTGCCAAGGCCCGCCAGCGTGTTCGCAACCGATCCGCCCGGCGCCTGCTGGCGGTTGGTCATCGCGCCGTAAAGGAGTTCGCCCCGCTCACGTTCCACCAGTTGCATGATGCCCTTCTGGATGCCCATCAGGTCAAGAAACGTGTCGTCAGCGGTGGAAAAAACATCGACGATGGCATTGCCGATGCCGACGACCTGGTAGGACTTCATGCGGTCTTCTCCGGGTAAAGGCACCACTCTGCGATCGGGCAGATGCTGCATTTGGGTTTGCGCGCAACGCAGATATACCGGCCATGCAGGATTAGCCAGTGGTGCGCGTGGGCCTGGTATTCCACCGGGACATGGTCTTCGATGGCGCGCTCGACCGCGGCTTCATCCTTGCCGGGGCAGATGCCGGTGCGGTTGCCGACGCGGAAGATATGGGTATCCACCGCTTGCGCCGGGTGGTGAAACCACATGGACAGCACCACATTCGCCGTCTTGCGCCCCACGCCCGGCAGGGTGACGAGGGCAGCGCGGGAGGATGGCACCTCACCCCCGTAGTTGTCGATCAGCAGGCGCGAGAGTTTGATGACGTTCTTGGCCTTGTTGCGAAAGAGGCCGATGGTCTTGATATGGTCGATCAGGGCCTCTTCGCCGAGGTCGAGCATCTTTTGCGGCGTGTCGGCGATCTGGAACAGCTTGCGGGTGGCCTTGTTCACGCCAACGTCGGTGGCCTGGGCGGACAGGGCCACGGCGACCAGAAGGGTGAAGGCGTTGACATGCTCAAGCTCACCCTTCGGTTCGGGTTCGATCTCGGCAAACCGGGCGAAGATCTGTTTCAGCGGGGCATAAGAAAGTTGTGCGGTCATGCCGCCCTTTTGCCAGCCGGGGTGCCCCGGCGCAACGGACTTGGCGTCACGGGGCGGGCAGGGCCGGGTCCTGTTCGCAGCGCGCCATGGGGATTTCGGTCAGGCGAGAGATCGAGATGACGTTTTCATACTGCCCACGCGAGGCGTCGAAGACACCCTCGGCACAAGCGCAGCTGTAGCCGTAGCGCTGGGTCACCTGCCCGGCATAGTCGATCCGCAGCCGGTTGTCGAAATCGGTGGTGTAGGAATCGTCAAACCCCGGGGCGGACGGGCTGCCCTGGCGCGAGATCCACCATTGGCCGTCAGCGTCTTCCAGGATGACATTGGCGGGGGTGGGGTTGCGATACCAGCCGCAGCGGGTTTCGGCCTGGGCAGGAACCGCGGCGAGGATGGCAGCAAGCAGCAAGAAAGAGCGGAGCATCGGGGGGCCTCATACATCGGGTGAGGTCAATGACCATGGCGGGGCCCATAGCTCAAGGCGGGAAAACCGGATGCGCAGGAAGCGGGTCGCGGGACCGCCACCGCCGCGTTAGGGTGATGCCAAGGAGACCGCCATGAACGACCTATCCCCTGCCTATCATTACCAAGTGATCGCCCGCGCGCTGGAGGCGATTGATGCTGGCGGCCCCGGCCTGACGCTGGACGGGCTGGCCGCGCAGATGCGGATGAGCCCGGCGCATTTCCAGCGCCTCTTCAGCCAATGGGTCGGCGTCAGCCCGAAGCGGTATCAGCAATACCTGACGCTGGGCCATGCGCGGCGCCTTTTAGCCGAACGCCACACCACCCTGGCGGCCGCGCATGAGGCAGGCCTGTCTGGCAGCGGCCGGCTGCATGACCTGTTCCTGACCTGGGAGGCGATGTCGCCCGGTGACTATGCCCGGGGGGGCGAAGGTCTGGTTATCCGCTGGGGCTGGTTCGAAAGCCCGTTCGGCCCGGCGCTGGTGATGGCAACTGACCGGGGCATCTGCGGCATCGGCTTTGCCGATGAGGTGGGCGCAGAGGCGGCGCTGGAAGACCTCGTCCGCCGCTGGCCCAAGGCCGAGTATGTCGAGGACCCGCTGGCCCTGCGCCCCTTGGTGGACGCGGCCTTTGACGGCAAGGCGAGCGAACTCCATCTGATCGGCGCGCCGTTCCAGATCAAGGTATGGGAGGCGCTGCTGGCCATCCCCACCGGCCACGTGACGACCTATGCCGATATTGCCGGCGCCATCGGCCACCCGCAGGCGCACCGGGCCGTCGGAACGGCGGTGGGGCGGAACCCGATCAGTTTCCTGATCCCCTGCCACCGAGCGCTGCGCCGCGATGGCGGGCTTGGCGGCTATCACTGGGGCCTGCCCCGCAAGCGCGCGATGCTGGCCTGGGAGGCGGCGCGAACAAATTTGTGATGCGCGGAACCATGCCGATGTTTGCGGCGTTATGTCTTCGGCTGTCATCCTGATCTGGCGCTTGCTATAAGGTGCATAGAGCCCGGTCCGCGGGACAGAGACCTTTTCGAGGCGAGAGCAATGATGATGAAGACCCCCCTTATTCTGGCTACGGCCAGCCTTCTGGCGCTGACGGCCTGCGTGGATCCGAACGCCTATCCCGATGATCCGAACGGCCGCACCAAAAGCGGTGCCGTGATCGGCGGTCTGGTTGGTGCGGTTGCAGGTGCTGCAACGGCGCGCGACGGTGACGAGCTGAAGGGCGCAGTCCTTGGCGGCGCCTTGGGCGCAGGCACCGGTGCACTGATCGGCGCAGACCTTGACCGTCAGGCAGCCGAACTGCGCGGGTCGCTCAGCTCCAACATCGCGGTCACGAATACGGGTGAATACCTGATCGTGAACATGCCGCAGGATCTGCTGTTTGCCGTCGACAGCGCCGCAGTGCGCCCTGATCTTCGGGCGGACTTGTCGGCTGTGGCC
>JALOSF010000008.1 GCA_025458525.1 Cypionkella sp.
CCGCAGCGCCGCGCTGTGGCGCAATCTGAACCGCCGCTGGTCCGGCGCACCGAGGTCAAGAAGCTCATCAACGATCCAAAGGATGTCGTGGACGAGACCTTGCAAGGGGCCTTAGCTGCCCATGAAGGCTTGATCGAAGCGGTGCCGGGAACCCCAAGGGCGGTTCGCGCAACGGTCGGCCCCAGTGCGGGCAAGGTTGCCATCGTGATTGGCGGCGGCGCAGGGCATGAACCCGCGTTCTGGGGCTATGTCGGGCCGGGCCTTGCGGATGCGGCGGTCATCGGAAACATCTTTGCCTCACCGCCGCCAGACCCTATCGTTGCCGCAACCCGCGCTGTCGATGGCGGTGCGGGCGTGCTTTACATCTATGGCAACTTCACGGGCGACGTCATGAATTTTGACATGGCCGCCGAAATTCTTGAAGCCGAAGGTGTGACCATCCGGTCGATCGTGACGACAGATGACATCGCATCCTCGCCGATCGAGATGCAAGGCACGCGGCGCGGTGTGGCGGGCAATGTCTTTACCTTCAAGATCGCCGGGGCCGCCGCGGCGCGGCGTATGCCGCTGGATGTGTGCGAGGCGCTTGCCCGTCATGCCAATGCGCGCACCTATACGATGGGGCTTGCCCTGGAACCTTGCAGCTTGCCTGGAACCCGCAGACCGAGTTTCGACCTGGGCCCCCAGGATATGGAAATCGGCGTCGGCGTTCACGGCGAACCGGGTGTGGAACGTCGTGGTCTGGAAACGGCCGACGCCTGCGCCGATCTGCTGCTTGACCGTATCCTTGCCGAATTGCCCGGCGTTCCGGGCGATGACGTTGCCATCATGGTGAACTCGCTGGGCAGCACGCCGAATTACGAGCTTTACATCGTGCTCAGACGCGTGCGCCAAAGGCTCAAAGCCCGGGGTCTTAGGGTGCATCGCAGTCTGGTTGGCGGATATTACACCTCGCTCGACATGGTGGGTGTGTCGCTTTCGCTGATGCATCTTGATGCCGAGTTGAAAGATCTTCTGGATGATCCCTGCCGCTCCGCCGCCTTGACGATGCCTCTGTGACCAAGCGCCTGCCGACATGGCTGCCGATCTTGCGCCGCGAAGGTTCCTGTCCCGCCACGGGTGTGACGGAACAGGGCCTTGCCGGGGCCGGTCTGGCCTAGCGGCCGTCCCATGGCATCAGTCCCACGGGAGAGCGGCCAGAGTAGTTGGCATAGACGGTTTTCTTGCGCAGATAGGCCTCCAGCCCGTGCACACCGTCATCCCCGCCCGGGCCGGAATTGCGATAGCCGGTGTGGTAGCCCTGAAGCGCCTCTGGCCCGATGCGGTTGATATAGACCTCGCCAAAACGCACATCCTGTATCGCGCGCATGATCCGCGCGAAATCATTGGTGAACAGATAGGCCGACAGGCCATAGCGGCTGTCGTTGGTGATGCGCAGCGCCTCGTCAAATGAACTGACGCGCATCACCGGCACGACCGGGCCAAAGATTTCGTCGCGCATGATGGCCATGTCGGCGGTGACATCGCCCAGAACCGTCGGCATCAGCCAGTTGCCCCCGGCGACAGGGGGCGTTTTCGGGCGACCGCCCAGCAGCAGGGGCCGTGCGCCCTCGGCAATCGCGGCGGCGGTGATACGCTCGACCTTTTCCAGCTCCGCCGCCGACACCTTGGGGCCGATATCGGTGGACTCCAGCATCGGGTCGCCCACGTTCAGCGCCTGAGTGGCCGCGATGAACCGCTCGACAAAGGTGTCATAGACCGCGTCATGCACCAGCATCCGTTCGTTGCAGATGCAGACCTGACCGCAATTCATGAACCGCGAGGTGACGGCAGAGGCGACCGCCAGATCAAGGTCGGCATCCTCCATCACGATCAGCGGCGCCTTGCCGCCCAGTTCCAGCGACACTGGAACAAGATTGGCGGCGGCGGCAGACATGATCTTGCGCCCCGTTGGCACCGAGCCGGTCATGGTGACAAGGTCGATATCGGGGTGCGAGGTCAGCGCGGCCCCCACGGTCGCGCCCGACCCGGTGACGATGTTCACCACCCCGTCGGGCACGCCAGCCTCGGCAAAGAGCCGGGCCATGTAGAGGGCCGAGAGCGGCGTTTCCTCGTGCGGTTTCAACACGATGGCATTGCCCGCGATCATCGAGGGCGCGACCTTGCGGCTGACAAGCGCCGCCGGATAGTTCCACGGGATGATCGCGGTGACCACGCCCACGGGCACGCGCTGGATCCAGATCTGTTCGCCGGGGGCGTCGGATGGCAGGATCTCGCCCTGAATGCGCCGGGCGAATTCGGCGAAATAGGTGAAGAATTCGGCCGCGCCGCCCACCTCGCCGCGGGCTTCCGATATGGTCTTGCCCTGTTCTTGCACCACAAGCCGCGCCAGCGGGTCGGCATGGTCGCGGATCAGTGCGGCGATCCGGTGCATGACCTGCCCGCGCTGCAAGGGCGACAGGGCGGCCCAGGCCGGTTGCGCCGCGCGGGCGGCGGCGATGGCGGCCACCGCCTGATCGGGGCTGGCCTCGGGCACATGGGCGATCACCGACCCGTCGGTCGGATTGGTCACCGGGCGGGTGCCGTTATCGCCCGAAATCCAGCGTCCACCGACCCACATCTGGCTGAAATCCGTCATGTCACTCTCCGTCATGGCTGCGCGCCCGAGGGGGCGGCAAGTTGCAAGGCATAGTCGATCGCCTCAATCAGGCTGGTCGCGTCGGCGATCCCCTGACCGGCGATGTCAAAGGCGGTTCCGTGATCCACCGAGGTGCGGATGATGGGCAGGCCCAGCGTCACATTGACCCCGTTCAGCGCGGTCCAGCGCCCGGTGGCCGGATCGACCGAGAAGCCCAGAAGTTTCACCGGGATATGCCCCTGATCGTGATACATGGCGATCACCGCGTCGTAATCGCCCGCGCGCATCTTGACGAAAACGGTGTCGCCGGGGATCGGGCCAAAGACCCGTTCGCCTTGCGCCACATAGCGACGGACGACGGGTTCGGTAATGTCGATGTCGTGACGGCCAAAGATGCCGCCCTCGCCCGCGTGCGGGTTCAGGGCTGCGACCGCGACGCGGGGCTGGGCGATGCCGATCTTGCGCAGCGTGGCCAGCGTCAGGTCGATCACGCGCGCGATGCGGTCGGCGGTGGCGCGGCCTGGCACTTCCTCCAGCGCGCAATGGGTGGTCACGTGGCTTACGCGGAAGGGGCCATGCGCCAGCATCATCACGCTGCCCGCAACCCCGGTCAGATGGGCCAGCAATTCGGTATGGCCGGCAAAGTCATGGCCGGCCAGATGCATTGCCTCCTTGTTGAGGGGGGCGGTGACGATGCCCGCGATGCGGCCCTGCTGTGCGAGGCGGGTGGCGATGGCGACGGCCTGATAGGCCTGCTCGCCCGCGGCAGCGCTCAGGTCGCCCCAGTGGATATCATGCGCGGGCTTGGGTGTGGCAAGGATCGCCGCGCCGGTCAGGCCGGTCAGGTCGGCATCGACCACCTCTGGCGGCGGCGTCAGGCCCAAAACCCGACCGGCGCGGTTCAGCACGCCCGGATCCCCCACCAGCACCAGCGCAAGGTCCCGCGCGGCCAGCCTGTCCTTCAGCTGGTCAACGGCCTTGATCGCGATTTCGGGGCCAATGCCGGCCGGATCGCCGACCGTGATGGCGAGAAGGGGATGCGTCACAATTGCCTCACTTGATGACAGAGATTTTCGAACGATCAATGGTCAGGAACACCGCGACGATCAGGACAAGGCCCTTGAGGATGTTCTGCAAATAGGGGTCAACCCCTGTCATGTTCATGCCGTTCGACAGGATGGCGATGATCAGCACGCCCAGAACCGTGCCGCGAATGCGCCCGATGCCGCCGGTCAGCGGCGTGCCCCCCACGACCACCGCCGCGATCACGTCAAGCTCCAGCCCCTGCGCCAGTTGCGCGGTGGCGGCCATCGTGCGCGCCGATTGCAGCAGGCCCGCAAGACCGCAGAGCGCCCCGCACAGCACGAAGACCCACAGCTTGACCCGGTTCACCCGGATGCCGGACAACAGCGCCACACGTTCGCCGCCGCCGACCGCGCGCACCTCGCGGCCAAAGACGGTGTGGTTGAAGATCACCGCCGCCACCACGGTCGCCGCGATGGCGATCAGCACGGCGTTGGGGATGCCAAGGCTGCGCCCGGTATAGATCAGCAGGAAATCGCGGTCGGTGATCGAGACGGGCGCGCCCTTGGTATACAGCAGCACAAGCCCGCGAAAGATCACCATGGTGCCCAGCGTGACGATGAAGGACGGGATCTTGCCATAGGCAAACAGCATCCCGTTCAAGAGGCCGCACAGGACACCGACCCCGATGGCCGGCAGGATCACCCAGACGCCAAAGACCGGTGACAGGGCGGCCGCGGCCAGCGCCGACAGCGCCACCACCGACCCGACCGAAAGGTCGATCGACCCCGAGACGATGACAAAGGTCATCGCCACCGCCGCAACCAGAAGCACGGCACTTTGTTGCAAGATGATGAGGCCGTTGTTCACCGTCAGAAAACGGTCCGACGTCAGCGCAAAGCCAAGGCAAAGCAAGAGCAGAAGGCCGACCGGAAACCACACGCGGACCTGATCAAGCACCGACGTCTGCGCCCCTTTGGCGGTGGCGGTGGCCTGGTTCACATCATCCATTTGACGACCTCTTCTTCATTCGGGTTCGCGCCATGATCGAACAGCTTTGCCACGCGCCCCTTGCGTGTGACCATCACCCGGTCCGACAGGCCCAGAAGTTCGGGCAGATCTTCAGACACCATCACGACCGCAAGCCCATCTGCCGCCAGTTTGCGAATGACGCGGTAAATCTCGGCCTTGGCGCCGATGTCCACGCCGCGCGTCGGGTTGTCGAGCAAAAGCACAGCGGGCGCGGTCGCGAGGCATTTGCCCAGAACCACCTTTTGCATGTTGCCCCCCGACAGGGCACCGACCACGCTGTCCGGCCCCGATGTCTTGATCTGAAGCGCGTTGATCTGGTCCGCGGCCATCCTGGACATCCGTGACCGATCCGTAAGGACGCCGACACGCGCGGGCCGGGCGGCCAGCGTCAGATTTTCCAGGACCGAGAATTCGGTGATGACGCCCTCGCCGGTGCGATCGCCCGGCAGATGGGCGATGCGCGCCGCCAGCGCATCGGCGGGATGGGCGGGGCGGTAGGTCTGACCGTTCAGGTGCATGGACCCCCCGGCAAGGGGTTCGTCCCCGGCGAGGGCCGCAAGGATCGCCTCGCCCCCCGATCCTTTCAACCCGCCGATCCCGAGGATTTCGCCCGCCGCGACCGAAAGATCGACCGGCCCCACGCCTGACCGCGTGACCACGCCGCGCAGCTCCACCCGGGCGGGCCCGGCGGGGATGTTGCCGCGCGGCGGAAACAGCCCGCCGATCAGTTCGCGACCGACCATCAGTTCGGCAAGCCGGTCCTCGGTCATCTCGGCAGTTGGGAAGTCGCCCACCAGCGCACCGTCCTTCAGCACGATCAGGCGGTCAGAGATATCGAACACTTCGTGCATATGGTGCGAGACAAAGGCGATGCCGATCCCCTGTCCTTTCAACTCGCGGATCACCGCCATCAGGCGCTGCGCTTCGCCATGGTTCAGGAAGGCGGTGCTTTCGTCGAAAAATACAAACCTCGGGTTGGTGGCCAGCGCGCGGGCGACTTCGATGGTCTTGATCTGGCCCAGGTCGAGGCGGTGAATGTCGTCGGTCGCCCGGAAATCCGCGCCGATGCGGTCAAGGATGGCTTGGGCTGCGGCGTTCAGACGCTTCCAGTCGATCAGCCCGAAACGGCTGTAGTCGCGCAGATGGCTGAGCATCACATTCTCGGCGATGCCAAGGCTGCGGCTGACGTTGAGTTCCTGAAACACCAGCGCCACGCCTTGCCGCTCTGCCTCGCGCTGGGTTCGTGGGGCATAGGGCGCGCCGTCGAGTGTGGCCTCGCCCGCCGAGCGTGGATGCACTGCGGCAAGCACCTTGAGCAGGGTGGATTTGCCGGCGCCGTTTTCGCCCACCAGGGCCACCACCTCGGCGGTGCGGAAATCGGCCGAGACATCGCGCAGCGCCTGCGAGGCGCCGAAGCTCTTGCTGATGTTTCTGGCGGACAGCACGATCAAGGCCCTTCTGAATCTGGTCGGCGGACGGGTCAAGTGAAGGGGCGAAAGGCCAGCCCGGCCTTTCGCCTGGTCTGTGCAGGTCAGTTGCTGTAGCGCATCTCGAACACGGCCGTTTCAGCATCCGGGTTGTAGGTCTTGGACCGCGCCTTGAAGTCATAGACCGGCACGCCGCCCGGGAAATCCGACCGGAATTGCGCCACACGATCCTGCGTGAGCGGCAAGAGGTCCAGCTTGACGTTGGCCACATCCGTCGGGATCGGATGGCCGTTCAGGTGGTCATACATCAGCACCAGCGCAAAGCCGCCCTGCAACCAGTGGCCGCCGATATCGAACAGAAGTTCACCTTTCTCGACCGCGTCCACGTTTTCGGGGTTCAGGTCCATCGCGACCACCGGAATGTCGGTGCCCGGCGTCTTGCCCGCGCTGGTGATGGCCGCCATCACCCCGGTCGCCGTGCCGCCATTGGCCGCCCAGACGCCCTGAATGTTCGGGTTGCCCTGCCACAGGCTTTCGAACACGGTCTGCGATGTATCGCGCACGAAGTTGCCGTCCACCTCGCCCACCACGACCACATCGGGGTTGGCATCCAGCGCGTCCTGCAACCCGGCGCGGCGGTCGATGGCGACCGATGTGCCTGCGGTGCCGTTCACGACGGCGATGTATTTCTTGCCATCCGCCGCCGGCGTGATCGCGGCAAAGAGTGCCTCTGCCATCTGACGCCCGGCGTCACGGTCACTTGGCCCGACAAAGGCGAGGTAATTCGGAAACAGCGCATCCTGCGGCGGGAAATCGGCATAGCTGTCGGTCATGATGACCGGGATATTGGCATCGCGTGCCATCGTCAGCCCGGGCACGGCCGTGGCCCAGTAGGGCGTGAAGATGATGCCGTCAACGCCCTGCGCCACCAGATCCTCTAGCCCCTTGATCATCTGGTCGGGTTTGTTGTCGGCGTTGAGCACGACCAGATCGACGCCAAGCTCATCGGCGCCCTTCTGCATGAACTCCACATAGGAGTTCCAGAATTGCGCGTCGAGGGTGGGCACGATGACGCCGATGTCTGGATTTTCGGCCAGAGCCGTTGTGGCAGACAAAAGACCAAGGGCGCCGACGACGGCGCCTTTCAAAAACTTCCGCATGAGATCCTCCCAAATCCTGGACGGCTATACGAAGGGTGATTCTGCCGTCACTTGGAAGAATATGGCAGATAGTGAAGCATTGTGGAAGATTTTCATGACGTCTTGAAGCATTCTGGAGGCTCTTGCAATAATTCGGCAGTGCGTCAGAATCCAAAAGGTGTTGGGAGGATTTGCCATGTTGCCAGCGTTGCGGCGCGCACGGATCATCGAGCTTTTGCGGCGCAACGGTGCGGCGGGCCTGACAGAGATGTCGAAGGCCCTGAAGGTTTCGGTGTCCACGCTGCGGCGGGATGTCGATTATCTGTGCGATCAGGGCCATATCCAGCGCACCCATGGCGGGGCGGTTCTGAATGCCGGAATGCGGGCCGGGATCGAGCTTGAGCGTGAAATCGCGTCGGAACTGGACAGCGGCGCCAAGGCCGCGATCGGGCAGCGCGCCGCCAGCCTGATCGTGCCGGGGCAGACCGTCCTGATCGACAGCGGCACAACGACCGCCGCCGCCGCGCGGGCCGCGCGCGACCGGGGCATTCCCTTTACCGCCATGACCAATGACGTGTCGATCGCGACACTCCTGTCGGAAAGTCCGCTGATTCAGGTGCAGGTGACGGGGGGCATGATCCGGCCCGGAACCGGCACGCTTCTGGGCGCCGATGCGTTACAATCGGTGCGGCGCCTGCGGGCCGATCTGGCCTTCATCGGCGCGCATGCGCTGTCGGAAAGCGAGATGTCGGATACGTCGATCGAACTTGCCGAACTCAAGCGCAGTTTCCTTGCGGCGTCGGACAGGCCTGTCTTGCTGGCCGACAGCTCCAAGGTGTTCACCCGCGCCTTTTGCAGCTTTGGCCGACTGGATGCGCTGCATTTGCTGATCACCGACTCGCGGGTGCAGCGGGATCACGTCGATGTGCTGACTGCGAACGGGGTGCGGGTAGACATCGTCCCGGTCGGGGCCTGACGTCCGGCTCAGGACGCCCCAAGCAGGCCCCGGGCGAGGCGCACCAGCCAATCTTCGGTCCCGAACCCGCCTGATTTCAGAATGATCGACTGGCCACCAGCCGAGGCGAGCGGCACGCCGGGCAGCACCTCGCCGTTCAGGTGCAGCACGTCAAGCGCCATGCCCTGCAACACGGCCTCGGCTGTGGCGCCGCCGGTCAGGAACAGACCGTCCGCCTGACGGGTCAACCGGGGATGCACGCTTTGCGCCAAGGCCGCCGTCACGCTGTCGGGGGCAGCGCTGGTCGTGCCAGGGGTCGCCTGCACGACGGTGACCTTTTGCAGCGCCCCGTGAAGCCCGAGAATCCCGTTGGGCGCATCCCGCCAGTCCACGCCGTTTTGACGGCGCAGCGCGGCGACCTGCGCCGTGGTTATGGGATCGCGGGAGCCTATGACCATCAGCAGCCGGGTGAAAACCGGCAAGGTGAAGGGCAATGCCGCGCGCCCTGTGATCTGGGTTGCCAGAGCCTCGGCCAGTCCGCGCGCGCCGACCAGCAGTGCGCCCTCGGGGGCCCTGCGCAACGCGGCCAGCATATCGGCGTCGGTGGACACATCCGGCACGATGGCCCGTGGGGCAAGGTCGCCGAGTGCCTTTGCCACAGGCAGCGGCACGTCCACGCCAAAGCCGCAGACCGACCCGTCGCGCACGATGCGGCCAAAGGCCGGAATGGCGGGTGCCACAAACAGGCGGTCGGGGTGCAGCGCGGCCAGTTCGGCCGCGACATTGCCCTTCAGCCGCGAGTCCACCTTCTTGAACAGTCGCGCGCCCGGCGGCAGGGCGGCGCGCACGGCGGCCACGCGGGCGGCAGCCTCGGCCGCCGGTATTTCGCGCGACCGGGTGCTGACTGCCACCACATCGCAGCCGGTGGCCACCGCCTTGCCCATGGCGGCCGGGTGCAGGGCCACGGCCACCGACATCCCGCGTTGCGCAAACGGGCCAGCGGCATCGAAGGCGCCGGTCAGATCATCGGCGAGAATACAAAGCAAGTGCGGGCCTCACGACAGATCGGATGGATGGTTGCGCCCATATAGAAAGCAACCCTTTGCCGTCACAAGACCCTTGAGGCGGCTTGCGGCTGGGCCGTTGTATCAGAACAGCCGTGCCATCGCTGGCGACAGGCCGATGGCTTGCTTTCCCGCGCGGCGAACGGGCGGGGCCACGCGGCCGCCGCGCTGCGTCATCTCTGCCACGGCCTCGGCCAGATGGACGGCTGCGGCGGTTCCGTCCAGTGCCGGGAAATCGATGCGGTGCGCGTTGTTGCGCACAAAGCCGGCCAGAGGTGCCCCGGCATAGATCACGGTGCCCACCCCATCCTGCGCGACAAGGGATGCCCCAAGCGCGATCAGATCGTCGGCCCGATCGACCTGCACGGTTGCGACATCATCCAGCGGCGGGGCCAGAAAACGAAAGCCGCAAAAGCGCGGCCCCATATGTTGCTGTTCAATGGCACGGCGATACCACCCCTGCATCCGGGGCGAGATTGCGACGATGCCAAAGGTGCCCGCGGCAACGGATGCCATGAAGAACGCTGCCTCTGACAAGCCAATCACCGGGATCGAGACTGCCGATTTCGCGGCAAGCAGGCCAGGGTCCCCGAAGGCGGCAATGATGGCCGCGTCATGCTGCGGCGCCTCACGCGCGATGATTTCGAGCACGGCACAGGCGCCGACGGCGGCTTCGGTTTCCGTTTCGATGTAGGGCACGCCTGTTTCGGCGGTGAATGCCGTCACCTGCGTATCAGGATGGGCCGAAAGACGTGCCTCTTGCTCGATCAAGCGCGTCACGGTGGCAGAGGTATTGGGGTTCACGAGAAGAAGCCGCATGTGTGTCTGGGATGCTCCGAACTGTGGCAGGTGTCTGGGGGGTCATCTGGCCGAACCCGGCTGACGGCGTCAGGCCGAGGCTTCCGCTGCGGCCTCGGTGAACCAGGCGCGCGGATTTGCGATTGTCAGATCCCTCATGTCGCCGAATTCTGGGTGGGTGGCCATGAGCTGCGGCACGATGTGCTCGATGGCATGGGCATAGCCCTGGCCGCCGTTGCGCTTGAGCATGTTCTTTTGCCCGACATCCGAGGACAGCAACAAGCGCCGACCCAAACCGGCCGCCAGCAGGGCAGCAATATTGGCGACGTTGATCGAGTCATCCGGACTTTTGCGGCCATTGCCGTAATCAAGACTGTTGCCCAACATGTCCAGCCCCAGCCAGGCGCCACGGTCCGCAAGGCTTGCCATATAGGGCAGGTCATGTGCCATCGGGTTGAGGTGGCCCAGAAGCACGCCCCGAACCTCGCCCGTGGCGGCCAAGATCTCGTCCAGAACCGCATGCCCCAGCTTTTCCCAGGCGGGAAGGTGGATCGACAGCGGGACCCCGTGCCCATGCGCGACGCGAGCGGCGGCACGCAACGAGCGGCGTTCCAGAGCGGTGAAGGCCGAGGACACCCCGACTTCGCCGATGACGCCCGGCCGGACGCGACCCAAGGCTGTGTCCTCGCCGACAAGGAGGTCCGTCTCGATCAGGGTCATCAGCGCATCTTCGGACCAGTCCCGCATAGGGGCGGGGATTGCCCGCTCCATGTAAAGGCCCGAGCCCATGACGATCTGCACCCCGCTGCGCCGTGAGGCTTCGATCAGCTGTGCCGGTTTGCGCCCGGTGAAGAGCGACGTCGCCTCCACCAATGTGGCAAGGCCCGCTGTGCGCGCACGAGACAGTTCTTCGACGGCGATGTCCAGATCGTCAAGCAAGAGGTTGTCAAGGACAGCCAGGGGATGGCGATCAACCTCTGCCCGTGTTGCGGGTGTGACCGTCACATCGGGGGAAATGGCCTCGGGTCGGGGTGAAAACCCGTCTCGAGAGTCCAGAAACACATGTTCATGGGTCACAGTCGCGCCCAGATCCTCGACCCGGACGGGGCCTGTCACGGTTTGCACCATCGGCATCACTTGATCCCCGATGTCGCAAGCGAGCCGACAAAATAGCGCTGGAAACGCAGCAGGATCAGCGCAGGGATGATGGACAAGACCATGGCGCCGGCGAAAAGCTGGCTCAGGTCGAAGTCGAACTGGTTGGAAAACTGTGCCAGAGCGACCGGCCCCACCCGCAAGGCCGGATCAGAGATGATGATGAGCGGCCAGAGATAAGCCTGCCACTGGAACATGAACAGAATGATCCCGGCAGAAATGAGCGCGGGTCGGGACAGGGGCAGGTAGATATACCAGAAAATCTTGAACAGCGATGCGCCATCGATCCGCGCGGCCTCGACCAGTTGCTTGGGAATTCCAAGGAAGAACTGGCGCAAAAGGAAAATCGCAAGTCCGTTGCCGATACCGGGCAGGATCAGCGCAAAAAGGGTATTGTGCAGATCAACGGCCCGGAACACCCGAAAGAGCGGAATGGCAACCGCATCGAAGGGGATCATGAAGCTGAGGACGATGATCGCAAATATTCCGGTGCGACCGCGAAAAGGTATGGCCGACAAGGCAAATGCCGCCAGAGAGCAGATGATCAGGCCCACAATCACGGTTCCGACCGCCACGATCAGCGAGGTCAGCACCGCCCTGAGAAAACCCGAATGCCACAGGTTCACATAGGCATCAAATCGGATCTCGGATGGAACAAGCGCATCCCAGCCAAGCGGCGAGAGCGAACTGAGGATCTCGCTTGGATCGCGCAAGGACCCGACCAGCATCCACAGGATCGGCAGGGAAAACACCACAGCCACCAGAACCGTCAGCGGCGCGAGGATGTAGCGCCGGGTTGCGGGGCGTGCCTGATTGCAGATTGTCGCCATTGTCACTCGCTCCTCAGCAGGCGGAACTGGAATGCTACGAACAGCAGCATGCACACCAGCAAGAGCACGACACCCGCCGATGCCGCCGGCATATCGGCAAAGGAAAAGCCGAGCTGATAGATTTCGTGAATGAACAGGTTGGTGCTGCCCTGGGGCCCGCCCCGTGTCAGGATCTGGACAGGTGCGAAGACAAGGAAGTTGCCGACGGTATTGGCGACCAGCACGAACAGGATCGTCCGCTTCAGCATCGGCAGGGTCACGAAGAACAGGCAACGCCACCACCCTGCGCCGTCGATCGTCGCGGCTTCGTAAAGCTCGTCCGGGATCTCGCGCAGGCCGGCAATCAGGAACACCGTCCAATAGCCGACCCCGGCCCAGGTGACGATGATCATGATCGACATCAGCGCCTGATCGGCAGAGGTGAGCCAAGGCTGCGCCGACAGGCCGATCAGGCCAAGCAGGGCGTTGAGCGCGCCATCGCTTGGCCGCATCGCGATGCCCCAGACCAGAGAGGCAACCGCAAGGGGGGCCGCGACGGGAAGAAACACCGCGATGCGGCCCAAGGTGCGCCCCGGGACCGACTGGTTCAGCAGCAGCGCAAGGGCGAGCGCGATGACGATCTGTAACGGATTGAGGATGATATTGTATATCAGCGTCACCCGGATCGAGTCGATGAAGGTCGGGCTGGCCCAAAGTGCCGCGTAATTGTCGAGACCAAGGCCATCCGGCGTTTGCAGGCTTTGGTATCCCGCGAGGACGGTGGGCAGCAGCCGGAAGGCAAAGAGGGTGAGAAGGGCGGGTCCGAGGAACCCGACAAGCGCAATAAGGGTCAGCGAGCGGCCTTGCCGAAGGCTTGTGCGTCCGTGATGCCGTGCTGCGATTGCCATGGGCCCGCCCTTCCTTGTCTGTGGTCAGCGAAGCCGTGACCAAGCCGCTTCGATCTCGGCCGCAGCGCCTTCGAGCGCGGGCCGCACCTCGGCACCATTCCGGATATCTTCAATCGTGCGATTGATGATGGATTCGAACTGGATCCAGCCGACGGTGCGCGCGCGAATCCGGGCCGTGTTGCCAAGTTCATATTCGATCAGTTGGCCAAGACCGGCAAGGTTCTCGGTCTGGAACAATGGCTGATCGATGTAGGTCTGAAGTGCTTCGACATTGGCCGGCGGAATCGGCTGGAGCGAGGCGGCGGCCAGCGCACCTTCCTTGGTCAACGAGGCGAAGCGCACGAAATCGAGCGCGATGTCCATGTGTTCGGTGTTCGGGTTGATCCCCCATGCCCAGGATCCGGTGGGCGTGACCGCTTCGCCACCTTCAAAGGCGGGATAGGGGGTGAAGGAATAATTCAGCCCTTCACGTTCGGCGAAAAGACGGCTGACCCACCAAGGCCCGCCCGCAAAGAAGGCGACCTCGCCCGAGGCAAAGAGTTCCGCGGTCTGTCCGGGCCCGGGCACGCCGCGGGGGGACAAGCCGTTTTCAAACGCTGCGGCATAGAATTCGAACGCGCGCACCCAGGCATCGTTCGTGATGTCGAGCGTAAGCTCGTCCTCGGGCGACACACCATTGCCGCCGCCGAGGGATTCCACGAGCGTCTGCTGTTGGTAAATCCGGCTGACCTGATCCCAGAGCAGGCCCCAGCGTGCACCCGAAGCCTGCGCCTTGGCCCCCATCTCGACAACCTGTTCCCATGTCAGGCGGTCTTCTGGCGTGCGGCCGGGCAGTTCTATGCCCGCCGCCTGAAGCAGATCCGTGTTGTAATACAGAACCATGGAGGAGGTCGAAACCGGCAGGGCCCAGATCCGGTCATTCACCGTGACCGCTTCAAGGCTGGCGGGCAGATGGAAGGGAGTGATGTCCCCGACCAGATCGGTCAGATCCGCCAGAAAGCCGCGCTGCACCAAAGCGGAAACGGCCGGCATGTCGGCCGTAAAGACATCGGGTGTCGAATCGCCCTGACCGATGCGCGCCTGAAGCACGTTGTTGAAGTCGTCGAAGGGGATCGATTCATGAATGATCGTCACGCCGGGATTTTGCGCCACGAAGGCGTCGATCACCGGCTGCATCTGGGCCGGATCTTCGGTCGTGGCAAAGCGCAACGTCACCGTATCCTGCGCCATGGCATAGGCGGGCAGCAGGACCGTTGCAGAAAGCGCACCGGCCATCAGCGCGCGCCGTGAGGTCTGGAAGTGTCGCATGTTTTTATCCCCTGTTGGTAACAGCGTTCTGCAGAGATCGCTGTTAAACTCAAATCGATTTGATTTCACATGTCGAGAAAAATCTACAGGCGCGATCATGCGGAAAGGCTGATCGGGGCTTTTCCAGGGGGCAGATCAGGAAATGCCTAACCTTTGTGCGGTCGTGGGGGTCGGTGACGCAAAAATGCTGCGCCTGCACAGTGGGTTGATCGAATCGGCGCAGGCTTCGCGGTGGCGGTGTTGTGCAATGCACAATTTTATCAAGGGGATGACGGGGATCATCTTGTTGCTGTGTGCCGCCAGCGAGGACCGGGCCGAGGTGAACTGTGTGGCAATCGCGCGCTGAGTGCGGGGGAAACGCCGGTCTTGCCCTTGGCCGGGATCAGTCATGGGCGGGCATCGGCGATCATCGCCGTGGCGCGGTCCTTGTGCCCGGACAGCACGGCGTCTGGCGCCGCAGGACTGTGCCCCCTGGCCGCCTTTGCATACCGAAAGGCCGTGCAGCCTGCCCGCGAAGTGCCTTCTCTGCGTCGGTCCGGCGCAGTGCGCCCCATCGCTGCGCAAAAAAAACAATCCCGCTGCACCGCAGGATGGGAGTGGACAAAAGAGTGGCAAAGTTGTCAAATCGATTTGACTCAGGGGATTATCGTGACGACAAACCAGGACAGAGTGCGGGCGGCGGGTTTGGCAGCATCTTGCCTGTCGCGCCACCATAACCGGAATGGCCTGCGCCAAGGCATTGCGATCGCACTGCCCGCAGCCTGCACCCCGGGGCGCCGTGGCAGGCGTGCTGGCGCGGATTGACCGGACATAAATCAAGAGAAGGAATGAAATTCATGTCGAAACGCCTGTTGCTCGCCGGTGAGACCTGGATCAGCTACGGGGTCCACCTCAAGGGCTTCAGCTCTTACACGACCGGCGGCTATGACGAGGGGCAAAAGCCGCTTGTCGAGGCGCTGACCGCTGCGGGCTGGGAGGTTGATCATATCCCCAACCACCTTGCGACCGAGCAATTCCCTTGGACCCTCGATGCCCTCGACGCCTATGATGTGGTCGTGTTGAGCGATATTTCGGCAGATACGCTGCTGTTGCATCCGCGCGCCTTCGTCAAAGGGCAACGCATTGTTGACCGTCTTGAACTGCTGGCGGAATGGGTCCGACGCGGGGGGGGATTTGCGATGATCGGTGGGTACATGGCCTTTAGCGGGTTCGAGGGGCGCGGGCGCTTTGGCATGACATCCTTGGCCGATATCCTGCCTGTCAGGACGATCACCGGGGATGACCGTATCGAAAAACCGGCAGGTGTCACGCCGGTTGTTTCCGCCCAACATGACGTCTTGTCGGGACTTTCGACAGACTGGCCGCATTTCCTCGGCTACAACCGGGTGATCGCGCGTGAGGAGGCGACCACCTTGATGACGGTCGGGGATGACCCGTTTCTGGTGGTCGCAGAGTTCGGCAAGGGCCGTGCCGCAGCCTTCGCCTCTGATTGCTCTCCGCATTGGGGCAGCCCGGAGTTCCTTGCATGGAAGGACTATCAGCCGTTTTGGAACCAGTTGATGTCGTGGCTGGCAAGAAAGTGACAGCCGATCATCGGCGCGATGGGCCCAGTCCCGCGGGGCCATCGCGCGCCCGTCCCACATCAGGAGCCCGATCGGAGAAATGGAGTGACTGCGATGCTGATTGAAATCGAAAACGTCTCGAAGACTTTTGGCGAACAAAGCGTGCTGCGCGACATTTCCTTTTCCGTGCCGAAAGGGTCGTTCACGATTCTTGTCGGCCCGTCGGGATGTGGAAAATCGACGCTTCTTCGCATGATCGCGGGGATCGAGGAACCAAGCGGTGGAACGATCTCCATCGCGGGGCGCGTCGTCAACGATGTGGAGCCAAAGCACCGCGATATCGCGATGGTGTTTCAGAACTATGCGCTTTATCCGCACCTGACGGTCGCGCAGAACATGGGCTTTTCGCTGACCATGCGCGGCGTTCCCAAGGCCGAGATCGCGGAAGCCGTTGCCAAGGCCGCAGAAATCCTTGGCCTGACCAACCTGTTGCAACGCAAGCCATCGGAGCTGTCCGGCGGGCAGCGACAGCGCGTTGCCATGGGCCGGGCCATCGTTCGGGAACCTGTCGCATTTCTGTTCGATGAGCCGCTTTCAAACCTTGATGCCCAGCTTCGTGGCCAAATGCGGGCCGAGATCCGGGCGCTGCACCGGCGCCTTGGTGCAACATCCATCTATGTCACCCATGATCAGGTCGAGGCCATGACAATGGCCGATCAGATCGTGGTCATGCGCGGCGGCCGTGTGGAACAGATCGGCGCGCCTTTGGATCTGTATGACCGGCCGGCCAACAGTTTTGTCGCGTCATTCATTGGAAGTCCCGGCATGAACCTGCTGCGGGTGCGGGTCGGGGAGGACCGCCGTGCGCTGGACTTCGGTGCCGGGAGGACATGGCAGCTCAACGGTATCGCCCCCGCCGTGGCTGGCCAGACGGTCTTGCTTGGCATCAGGCCGCAGCACCTGTTGCTCTCGACCAATCCGGATGATCCAGAGGTCGTGGTCGAATCGGTCGAACAATTGGGGGCCGAGCAATCAATCATCGCGTTGGCCGACGATCAGCGCCTGTCGATCGTTCTGCGCGACCGCCGCCCGATTGCGCCGGGCGACCGCCTGCGCCTGACGCTGGAGGCTGAAGGTGTGCATTTGTTCGATCTGGACAGCGGCATACGCCTGCGGGCGGAGGCTGTCGCCGCCTGATCCGCAAGGGGGGTGATGCCGGTGTTCCCGATGAAGAACGCTGCACCAACGATGTAACGAAGGAGACGTCCCATGCAGCCCAGACCCGATCTTCTGATCGCGGGTGCCACCATTCTGACCGCCGAGGCGGAGCGGCCGAAGATCGACAAGGGCTGGATCGAGATCACCGGGAACCGCATCACCTCGATCGAGGACAGGCCGCCCCCAACCATCGCCCCGACAACCCGCGTCATCTGTGGCGAGGGCAAGGTCGTGACGCCGGGCTTTGTCAACGTCCATACCCATGCTGTCCTGAGCATGTTGCGTGGGGTCGCCGAGGATATGGGCTTTGCGCCCGCCTATACGCTGGGCGTTCCGCACGGTCATGATGTCTTGCCCGAAGAAGCCCACGCCCTTGCGCAACTGGGCGGGCTGGAGGCGCTGCTGTTCGGGTCAACGCTCATCAACGACAGCTTCACCCATCAGGACATCGCCCTTGCGGCCATGCGGGATACGGGTATCCGGGCGTGGGGCTGCGGACGCATCCATGATGTCGATTTCTCGCGCGTTCACTTGGGCGAATGGAACTATGATCGGCAGATCGGCACCTCGACACTCGGTCTGGCCGCCGATCTGATCGACCGCTTCCATGATCCGGTCGGCCTTCGGACGGGCGTCGTGCTTGCCCCCCATGCGCCCGACACTTGTAGTGCAGACCTGTTGCGCGAGGTGCGGGCGCTGCGAGACGCAAGTGGTCTGTGCATCAACACCCATGTCTCGCAGAGTCGGCTGGAGGTGAAACTGATCAGGGAGCGGGACGGCATGAGCCCGGTCGAGCTTCTTGACGAGGTGGGCTTGCTCGACCACCGTCTGATCGCGGCCCATTGCATTCATCTGTCACCGAGCGACATTGCGCGGTTGGGTGCGGCACGGGCCAACATCGCCCATATTGCCAAGGGCAACCAGACCCATGGCCATACTGCGCCGACGCATGCGCTGCTTGGGGCGGGGGCACGCCTTACCTTGTGCACCGACAACATGCATGCCGACATGGTCGAGCTGATGCGATGGGCGCTTGCCACCGGCCGCTTGCAACAGCAGGGCATCACCCCCGATTGGCAGCCGGCAAAGGTGTTCGAAGCTGCGACGATCAATGGCGCGCGGGCTCTTGGCCTCGACAGTGACTTGGGCTCGCTTGCCGTCTCAAAACGGGCTGATCTGGTCATCCTGGATTTCCGACGTCCGCATTTGCGCCCCCTGACCAATGTTCTGGGCACGCTTGTGCACACGGCGCAGGGGCGTGACGTTGACACCGTGATCGTGGATGGGCGTGTGGTTGTCGAAGGTGGCGAGCCTGTGCTTGTCGATCGGATGGCCGTGATTGAACGGGCCGAAGCTGCGGCAAGGGCGCTTTGGGCGCGCGCGCATGCGGAATCCGCCGCATCGTCGCAGTAAGGAAATTGCCCTTGTCCCGGCTGCACCCCTGCCCGGGGGCAAAGCATCTGCCTCGGCCAAGGGCTTGGCGTGAACCGGACCGCGATGGCGTGCGAGTTTTGCCGTTGGCAACCTTGGCAGGCTACTCTGCAATACCCTCGGCCAGCAGCCTCACGATCTCGGGCAGATAGGGCATGTCGGGATCGGCCTGATGGATGACGATTTCCATTGGCTCCACTTGCGGCATCGCTGGCATCTCGACCAGCCGTGACCCCGCCACCCGTCGGGGCAGCAGGCTGACCCCAAGTCCGGCATCAATCGCCGACAACACGCCAGCAAGGCTTGAGCTTGTGTAAACCAGACGCCACTTGCGCCCCAACGCATCCAGGGCCGCTGTCATCTGATGGCGATACAAACCGCCCGTCGGAAACGCCACAAGCGGCAACGTGTCCAGCGCGTCCAGCCGTTGTGTGGCACCCTGAAACCAGGCCAGAGGTTCTGGCCAATGCCTGAGCCCCGGCGCCGCTCCGCGCGGTTGTTTGACCAGGACCAGATCAAGATCGCCGTCCCGAAACAGGCGATAGAGCGTGCGGCTCAAGCCGCTGGTGACTTCCAGTCTGGCCCGGGGATGGCGCTGCACGAAACCTGCCAGAGCCTGCGTCACGGGGCCTGATGCAAAATCCTCGGGCAGCCCAAGCCGCAAGGTAACGTCGCGCGCCGCCCCTGCCAGAACCGCTGACGCTTCGTCGTTCAGGGCAAGGATACGCCGGGCATATCCGATCAGGCGCTCTCCGGCCTCGGTGGGGATGATCCCGCTGCTGGCCCGGTCAATCAGCCGAACGCCTGCCGCCTCCTCCAGCCGCATGATCTTTTGGCTGATGGTCGATTGGGTCGAATTCAGCTGCCGTGCCGCAGTCGTAAAGCTGCGCGCATCGACCACCGCAATGAAGCTGCGCAGAAGATCCGGTTTGAACATTGCATTCACATTTCCACTGGATGCCATCCATACATTTAATTTCCAAATCCACGATCCGTCCACTAGGTCTGTGCCCAGCACGGAGGGTTCAATGCCAAATCGACTGTCAGGCCTGTTGGGCGCTGCCTCTCTGGCGGGAGTGATCACCATGACCAATGCCCCCATCAGCCACGCCGATACCCCGCTTGTCATTGCGGCCGAGACGGGGGACGCACCAGGCGTTGCCCGCTTGATCGCGGAAGGCGCCCAGATCAACGCCCGCGATCGGCGCAAGCGCACGGCGCTTTTGGCCGCAACGCACGCCAATCAGGTGGAAACCGCGCGCCTGTTGATCGAGGCCGGGGCGGATGTGAACGCAAAGGATGACATCGAGGACAGCCCCTATCTTTATGCCGGGGCGCGCGGACATCTTGAAATCCTGAAGATGACGCTTGCGCATGGCGCTGATCTGAAAAGCACGAACCGCTATCTTGGCACCGCGTTGATCCCTGCGGCGGAACGGGGACATGTGGAGACCGTTCGCACGCTGATCGGGGCGGGTGTCGATGTCGATCACGTCAACAGACTGGGCTGGACGGCGCTGCTTGAGGCAATCTTGCTGAGCGATGGCGGCCCAAGGCATCAGGACATCGTCAAGCTGCTGGTGGATGCGGGGGCGGATGTGAACCTTGCAGATCTGGATCAGGTGACGCCGCTTCAGCACGCAAGGCAGCGTGGATATTCGGAAATTGTCGCAATCTTGGAACAGGCGGGTGCAAGATGACCGATGCTGACTTGATGCAAGAGGCCGTGACGCTGGCCCGTCAGAATGTTGCAAAGGGTGGCCAGCCCTTTGGCGCCGTTCTGGTGCGTGACGGCAAGGTCATCGCCCGCGCGGCAAACCGGATGGCGGCCGATAACGACCCGACGGCCCATGCCGAACTGGTGGCGCTCCGCCTTGCCGGTGCGGCCTTGGGCACCACACGCTTGGACGGGGCGATTGTCTATGCCAGCGGTCAACCTTGCATGATGTGTCTGGCCGCGATGCGCATTGCGGGCATATCCGAGATCGTCATCGGCTATTCCGATGCAAGCGGTGCCGCCTATGGCATGTCGCCCGCTGCGATCACGGCAGAATTGTCCCAGCCGCTGGAGGCGCAAACATGGGCCCGGATCCGATATTTGCCGCCAGAGGATGCGTCCGCGCCCGAGATCTACAGGCTTTATGTCGCAAACCCTGTCGGGCAGTCGTAAGTCCGGGCCATGTCGGACAAGCCGAGGCCGCGTCCCGCACAGTCCTTGGGATTTGCACTCCTGATCGTTTTCATCGCGCTCAACCTTCGGCCCTTCCTTGCCGCGCCGGGCCCGATCCTGCCCGCCATCGCAGGTGACACGGGGCTGGGCCATGGGGCGCTGTCGCTGCTCACGCTGTTGCCAATGCTGGTGATGGGCTTGGGCGCCTTTGCCGTGCCGCACCTTCATCGCCGGCTGGGCGCCCGCCGCGGGGTGTTGCTCGGGCTGGCGGTGCTGTGTCTTGGCTCTGCCCTGCGGAGCTTTGCGGGCCATGCGCATGTGCTGATCCTGACGGCGGTGCTGTGCGGCGCCGGGGTGGCGGTGGTGCAGTCGATCGTTCCGGGACTGATCAAGGAAAGGTTCGCGGAAAATGTCGCGGGGATGACCGGACTTTACTCTGCCATGATCATGACGGGGGGCGCGCTGGGGGCGCAGTCGGTTCCGCTTGTGGTGGAGCGTGGTCTGCTCTGGACCACGGCGCTTGCGTTGCTTGCAGTCCCCGTGTTTGTCGTGGGCCTTGTCGCCGCAAAGATGCTGCCCCAAGGCAGGCGCGCACCGCACAAGCCGGGCCTTGTCGCAGGTCTTGTCCGGCATCCCCGCGCTTGGGCGCTTATGGCCGTCTTTGGCCTGATCAATGGCGGCTACGCCTCAATGATCGCTTGGCTTGCACCCTATTATCAGGCGCAGGGCTGGAGCGGTCCTGACAGTGGCCTTCTGATCGCGGTCATGGCGGTGTGCCAAGGTTTCGGCTCTGTCGTGATGCCGCTTCTGGCCCGAAAGAACGTGGATCGCCGTCGCTGGCTTTGGACCTGCATCGTGGTGCAGGGCGCGGGCTTTGCCGGACTTGCCGCCGCGCCGTTGCTTTTCCCCATCCTGTGGGTTGCCCTGTGCGGGATGGGCCTTGCGGGCAGTTTCGCGCTTTGCCTGATCGTGGCGCTGGATCACTTGCCCGATCCGGTGTCTGCGGGCACCTTGGCTGCCTTGATGCAGGGTGGCGGGTTCATCCTGGCCGCGACGCCGCCCTTTCTTCTTGCGGACATTGAGGCGCGCAGTGGCAGCTTTACCGGCGGTTGGCTGATGCATCTGGTCTGGCTTGGCCTTGCGGCCCTGATCGTGGCCAAGTTTGACCCGAAAAACTATGGCGTGGTGATGGCCAGCGGCAAAGGCTAGACCGGGCGATCCCTGCGGATGACGCGCCGAGAGGCCGCCGTGCGTGCGGCATGGTCGGCGTGGTGCCCGCGGACAACTCGCCGCGGGCCCCGTTCACGGATGTCACAACAGCCCGTCGGGCAGCTTCTGTTCAGCCGCAAGATTGGCGCGGCGGAAGATCAGCGTGACGGCCGTGGACACGATCACGATGAACAGCGAATAGAGCACCGGCACCGCCATCACCGCCTGCGCCTCGTCCGCGGGCCAGGTGAAGGCGATGATGGCAATCGCCAGCGGCCCGTTCTGGATGCCGGTTTCGAGCGAGATCGTCCGCGCATTGCGCGGGTGCAGCCGCAGCGCCCGGGCAAAGCCGTAGCCGATCGCCATCCCGATCACCCCCAACCCGATCGAGGCCGCATAGGTGGCCCAGCCGGTTTCCATCAGGAACCCCCAGTTGCGCGGGATCCAGGACACGACCAGAAAAAGGATGAAGAACAGCCCCAGCGCGGAACCGCCGAATTCCGCCACGGCGCCGACATTGGCGTTCATCTTGCGCAGCCCCATCCCGATGGCGACCGGCACCAGCAGCAGAACCAGCGTCACGATCACGTTCTCGCGCGGGATGTCCACCTCGAGCGCGCCGGCGTAAAGCACCAGCAGAAGCGGGATCAGCAGCACGCCGAAAAGGGTGGAGTTCACCGTCATCAACAGGGACAGCGCAAGATTGCCCTTGGAGAAGTAGGTGAACATGTTCGACGTCGTCCCCCCCGGCATGCAACTGATGATCAGGATGCCGATGGCCACCACCGGCGGCACCGGCAGGATAGAGGCCAGCCCGAAGCCGATCAGCGGCATGAAGCCGTATTGCGACACCAGCCCGATCAGCAGGCCATAGGGCCGACGGAAGGCCAGCACGAAATCGCGCGGGGTAAGCGAGGCGCCCATCCCCAGCATGATGACAAAGATCATTGCGGCGAGGATCGCCTGTTCCAGAGGTCCGACCATGGTTCAGCCCTTTCCTGCCAGCGCCTCGGCGCGGATGTCCTTGCGCAGGATCTTGCCCACGTTCGACCGGGGCAGCGCGTCGCGCACCACCACGCGTTTCGGCACCTTGTAGGCGGTCAGATGCGCCTTGCAGTGGTTGCGCAGTTCCTCGGCCGAAAGCGCGGGGTCGCGCAGCACCACATGCGCCTCGACCGCCTCTCCGGTCGCGCCGTCGGGCACGCCGATCACCCCCACTTCGGCCACACCGGGATGCAGGGCGATGCAATCCTCCACCTCGTTCGGATAGACCTTGAAGCCCGAGACGATGATCATGTCCTTCTTGCGGTCCACGATGCGGAAGTAGCCGTCTGCATCGCGCACCCCGATGTCGCCGGTCAGCAGCCAGCCGTCGCGCATCACCTTGGCCGTCTCCTCGGGCCGCCGCCAGAAGCCCGCCATCACCTGCGGGCCGCGCGCGGCCAACTCGCCCGGCTCGCCCAGCGCCACCTCGCGGCCCTCGTCATCCACGCAGCGCAGGTCGGTGCCCGGCACGGGAATGCCGATGGACCCCGGGCGCACCCGGTTGAGCGGGTTGAAGGTCAGCACCGGCGAGGTTTCGGTCATGCCATAGCCTTCCAGCACGGGCTTGCCCGTCACCTCGACCCAGCGCTCGGCCACTGCCGTCTGCAGCGCCATCCCGCCCGCCGAGGCGAATTTCAGATGCCGGGGCGGCGTGTCGCGGAACCACAGCTCCTGCGCCAGACCGTTGAACAGCGTGTTCACCCCGCTCATCCAGGTGATGCGGTAATTCTCGAAGGCGCGCTTGAGGTTCGACAGGGGGCGCGGATTGGGGATCAGCACATTGCGCGCGCCCAGCCACCAGAAGCCCATCAGGTTCACGGTAAAGGCGAAGATGTGGTAAAGCGGCAGCGCCGTCAGCGCCACTTCGGCGCCGGGCTCCACCCCTTCGATCATCTCCATCGTCTGTTCCATGTTCACCAGAAGGTTGCGGTGCGTCAGCATCGCGGCCTTGGCCACGCCCGTGGTGCCGCCGGTGTATTGCAGCACGGCCACGTCATCGGGGGTCAATTGCGCGCGGTATTCCTCTACCGCAACGCTGGCGCGGGCGCGGCGACCGGCGGCGATGGCGGCGGGCAGGCGGATGTGGGGGAAATCGACGGGCGGCAGGCTGCGGTCCCAATGGCGCTGCACCAGCCGTACGATGCCGCGCGGCGCGGCGGGCAGGAATTCGGCCACTTGGGTCACGATGATGTTCGGGATCGGGTGGCCCTTCGTCGCTTCGCGCACCTTGTCGGCGAACATGTCGACCACGATCAGCGCCTTGGGCTCGGCGTCGGCAAAGACGCGGGCCATCTCCTCGGCGGTGTAAAGCGGGTTGACGTTCACAAGGATGCAGCCGGCCTTCAGCACGGCAAAGGCCGCCACCGGATAGGACAGCCCGTTGGGCGCCTGCAAGGCCACGCGGTCGCCCTGTGCCAGCCCGCACACCTCGCGCAGATAAACGGCCAGCGCATCCGACATCTCGTCGGCCTGCGCGAAACTCAGGCTGCCGTTCATCCCGTTGGGCAGGCAGCAGGTAAAGGCCGTTTTCGCCGCATATTGATGGGCCACCGCCGCCACCATATCGCCCAGCGTGGGATAGCGCGGCGCGTCGATATCCTTGCGCACGGCAGGCCCGTAAAAGGCCGTCCACGGCCTTTGGTCTGTGGTCATTCTTCTCCCCCTTCGTGGCCGCTTGTCTTGCGGCCCTCTGGGGCAGTCTTGCCCGACTTCGCCGCCGTAGCAACAGCGGCAGTGTGGTGTGACGCAACGGCCCGGGTGTGGCGCAGGCTTGGAAAACCGCAACCCGCAGGGTTGGCGTTGCACACCCTGACCTATCGGGCAGGCGAAGCGGGCGCCGAGGCACCCTGTCCCTGCCCGCCACCCTGTGCTGCGCTGCGGTGTCTGAACCGTTTCAGGCGCCTTGTTCGGCCGCAGGCGATGACATCGGCACCCGTTGCCTTGCGCCTGGATGCGGGGCGACAAGGGCCGAGCTGTCAGGTCCCGTTGCCTCCGGTCCGGTGGCGACACCAAGTGTGGCAATCGCTTCATACTGCGACAAGAAAATCTGCCCGGTGAAATGTGCCATGAAGTCGGAGCGTTGCAAGGCATCCATCACCGGACCCTTCACCTCGGACAGATGAAAGCCGATGCCCGCTGATGCAAGCCTGTGCGCAATCGACTCGAGGCTTTCCAACGCGCTGGCATCGATGGCATTCACCGCCGGACACATCAGCACCACGTGCTTCAGCCTTGGCTGGTCGGCCACATGGTCATAGATCGCGTCCTCGAGCGCGCGGGCATTGGCGAAATACAGGCTTTCATCCACCCGGATCGACAGGATGGTGGGGTCGGTGATGACATTGTGACGCGCGATGTTGCGGAAATGCTCGGTCCCGGGCACTTGTCCGACGATGGCCATATGCGGGCGCGATGTGCGCCACAAGAACAGCACGAGGGACAGGGAAACCCCGGCGGTGATCCCAGCCTCGACCCCAACCAGAAGCACGGTCAGGATGGTCGCGGCCATCGCGGCGAAATCGGCCTTGGAATAGGCCCATGTGCGCCGGATCGCCGCCAGATCAACCAATGACAGCACGGCCACGATGATCGTGGCGGCCAGCACCGCCTGTGGCAGAAACTGGAACAGCGGGGTCAGGAACACGGTGGCGGCCAGAATGCCCACCGCGGTGAAGGCGCCCGCCAAGGGTGTTTCCGCCCCGGCATCAAAATTCACGACCGATCGCGCAAACCCGCCCGTCACCGGATAGCCGCCAGAAAGCGCCGAGGCGATGTTGGATGCGCCAAGCGCCGTCAGTTCCTGATTGGGCACGATCCGTTGCCGCCGTTTGGCCGCAAGCGTCTGTGCCACCGAGACCGACTCGACAAAGCCCACAAGGCTGATCAGCACCGCCGGAAGCAACAGGTGTTGCCATAGGCCAAGATCAAACGAGGGCAGGGCAAACGGGGGCAGCCCTGCCGGAATGGCGCCCACAATCTTGACCCCCTTTTCCGTCAGATCAAGGCCAATGACTGCCGCAATCGACAGGATGATGGCCGCCACCGGACCCGCCTTGGCGATCAGATCGGCAAGCCGGGGCCGCAAGCCGCGCGCCAGCAACAGGGGTTTGAGCGCCTTGCGCGTCCACAGCAGAAATCCCGTCGCAGCAAGGCCGATTGCCAGCGTGTAGGGGTTGGTTCCGCCGATCCCCCGCAGCAGTTCGGCCAAAAGCTCGGGCAGCGTATCGCCCTCGGCCCTGATGCCCAGAAGGTGTTTTGCCTGGCTTGCCGCGATCAGCAGGCCTGAGGCCGTGATAAAGCCGGATATCACAGGGTGGCTCAGGAAATTGGCCAGAAACCCCAGCCGCAAGAGCGACATGGCAACAAGGATCAGCCCTGACAGAAAGGCCAGCGTGATTGTGGCGGTCAGATAGTCGGGGGTTCCCGGCGCAGCCACTTGCCCCACCGCGGCCGCCGTCATCAACGACACCACGGCAACCGGCCCCACCGCCAAGGCCCGGCTGGTGCCAAAAACGGTGTAGGCGATCAGCGGCAGGATCGAGGCATACAGCCCGACTTGCGGCGGCAGCCCCGCCAGCATGGCATAGGCAAGGCTTTGGGGAACCAGCATGATCGTCACGATCATGGCGGCGACCAGATCGCTTTGCGCATCTGATCGCGTATAGGATGGGGCCCAGCCGAGGATGGGCAGGAAAGACTTGAAGGATGTCACGAGACTTGCCTTTTCAGGGATGCGCGGCGGCTATTGCGTTCGGCTTGGCCATCCACTTGAGCCCGCGTGGCGCCGCCCTTCGGTAACCGCCCGGCGGCATGCGGTGCTTCGGCAGCGGGGCGATGGCGTTGGGCCTTGTGCCGTGGGTCCGCCAGGGTGGGAAAGACGGCAGCGGTTTTCCACCATGGCCGATTTTCGCCAGCCCGATCTTGCCGCGTTTGACCGGCACCTGGCAGGGCCTGTCGCCATCATCTGCGACAGGCGCCGGGACGGCGATGGGCGGCGGGACCGCATCGATCATTGCGAAGGCCGTTTCCCCGGTTTCGGTGGTGCCGTCAGCATCGACCTCGGTGAACGAGGCGCTGCGCGCCGGCCCAACCCTCTGTGCCCAACGGCGCTGAACCCTAGGACGGGCTTCATGCCCGGGGATGTGATCTATCGGCGCAGGCCGGTGATCCGCGACGCCAGACAGCATGGCCCCTGCGTGGCAGACAACGGTCTGCACATCACGCCGGGCACCGCCACACCGCAAGTGACCGCCCGAACCGATCGTCCGCACCATGCCCGCCATATCGCCATCCTGCCCGTCGCGCTCGGCACGCAGGATGGATCGAACTGCTGCTGCCGCAAGCTCTGTGGCATCCTCTGGCGAGATCTGCTCAGAGACGGGCAGGCGTGGCGCAATCTCTCTGGCGGTCATGGCAAGGCTCTTTGGCTGGGGATGCGGGCGGGGTCGGCGCGGGGGTCAGAGCCCGTTGATCGGCACCTTGAGAAAGCGCTTGCCGCTTTCATCCGGTGGCGGAAGCTCTCCGCCGCGCATGTTCACCTGAAGCGAGGGGATGATCAGCTTTGGCATGGCCAGCGTGGCATCCCGTGCCTCGCGCAACTGGACGAAGGCATCTTCGGTGATTCCGTCGCGCACATGGATGTTATGTGCGTTCTGTTCGGCGACGGTGGTTTCCCAACGGATCTCGCGCCCGTTGGGGCCATAATCGTGGCACATGAACAGGCGCGTTTCGGGCGGCATCGACAGCACGCGCTTGATTGACCGATACAGGGTGCGCGCATCGCCACCCGGAAAATCGGCACGGGCAGAGCCGCCATCAGGCATGAACAGCGTGTCGCCGACAAAGGCCGCGTCGCCGATGACATGGGTCATGCAGGCCGGGGTGTGGCCCGGCGTGTGCATGGCAAAGGCTGTCAGCCCCCCGATCTGATAGCTGTCACCATCGCGGAACAGGCGGTCGAACTGGCTGCCGTCGCGCTGGAACTCGGTCCCTTCGTTGAACACCTTGCCAAAGGTATCCTGCACGATCGTGATATTCTCGCCGATGCCGATCTTGCCGCCCAGCTTGCCTTGGATATAGGGCGCCCCCGACAGATGGTCGGCGTGGACATGGGTTTCGATCAACCATTCCAGCGTCAGGCCATTGGTGCGGATGAAATCGATCACCGCATCGGCCGAGGCATAGGTGATGCGGCCGGCGGCATAATCGATGTCCATGACAGAATCGATCACGGCGCAGGCGGTGCTTGCGGGGTCGCGCACCACATAGGTCACGGTATTGGTCGGCGCGTCAAAGAACGCCGTCACCTCTGGCGTGACCGACAGGTCCACGGGGTGGGGAATCGGGGCGAAGGTGGTCATGGTCATATCCTCCGGATGGTCAGGCGGTTTGACGACGGGGCAGGGCTTGCACCCAGCGCGCCAGCACGATGCCGGCGCCCATCGAGATCAGGAACAGTGCCGTGGGCCAGGGCGCAAAGCCGAGCGCGGGAATCGCACCGCCGGGGCAAAAACCGGCGATGCCCCAGCCAATACCAAACAGCGCCGATCCGCCGATCAGTCTGGCATCGATGGTCCGGGCGGTCGGCAGGTGGAATTTCGTATCCAGAACCGGCGCTGTACGACGGCCGAAGATCACGCGATACCCGATGGCGGTGGTCAGCAGGGCGCCGCCCATCACAAAGGCAAGGCTTGGGTCCCAATTCCCAAGCGGATCGAAGAAATTCAACACCTTCGCAGGGTTTGCCATGCCCGAAATCGCGATGCCGAGGCCAAAGATCAGACCGGCAAGAAGGGCAGAGAGGGTCCGGTTCATGAATCAGCCTCCAAATCCGTGTCGCATCAGGGTGACAGTGGCAAAGGTCGTGGCCATGAAGGTCAGCGTTGCCACCAGCGAGCGGGGCGACAGCCGCGCCAGCCCGCAGACACCATGGCCCGACGTGCAGCCCGATCCGTAGGTCACGCCAACCCCGACGATCAAGCCGCCAACCGCGAGCAGCGGCCCGGTCGTCGGTGACGAAAATGCAAATTCCGCCCCCAGCAGCGTGGCGACCAAGGGCGCGGCGATCGCCCCCGCCAGAAAGGCCAAGCGCCACGGGCTGTCGGGATTGCGCGGCTCCAGCACGCCGCCCAGCATGGCAGTCATGCCTGCAATTCGCCCGTTGAACGCCATCAGGATCACGGCGCCAAGGCCGATCAGGATGCCGCCAAAGAGGGAGGCAAGGGGGGTGAAATCGGTGATCATCAGGTATCAGGCTCCGGCGTTAAGACGGTCAGGGTGTGGTGTTGGCCCGGTGGCGGGCAGGTTGGCGTTGACGACAGATGCGGGATCGGGGCACCACAGGTCGTGCAGCCGTGGGTCAGATGTCTTTGCGTTCTTCACTCTTGGCCTTGTCCACATCAAAGTCATGTTGATTATTACTTTCGAAATTACTAAAGTGTCAATCATGAAAACTGATATCAAAGATAAAGAAATGGCCGCACTCGAAGCGAAAGCCGAGGATGTGGCGCTTCTTCTGGCAGCGATGGCCAACCCCAAGCGCTTGCTGGTCTTGTGTGCGCTGCTGGTGCAGGAACGATCCGCCGGGGAACTGGCCGAGATCGTGGAATTGACCCCTGCGGCCTTGTCGCAGCATCTTGGCAAGATGCGGGCGTTGCGCCTGGTTTCGACCCGTCGCGACGGGCAAACCATCTATTACACTCTGGCCAGCGCCGAGGTCAGGGCTGTTCTGGAAACGTTGTATCGGGTCTATTGCGCCCCATAGTCCGGTCAGCCCTGTGTGATTGTGCTGCGAACCGGGGCGGTGCGTCAGGGCAGGCGCGCAACGGTCGCGGGGGTTTACGCCGACTGGATCAGGCGCCAAAAGAACACGGCGCTCATCCCGAACCCTACGGTGGCAATGATGCCGCGGACAACCGGCTTGGGCAGCGCCCGTGCCAGTGGGGCGCCCGCATACCCCCCGGCTGTTGCAGACAGCATCATGACCAACGCCTGAGGCCAGGCGACCAGCCCGGCGATCGCAAACACCAAAACCGAAATCGCGGACAGCAGAAAGCTCACGCCCGATTTCAGCGCATTCATCTGGTTGAGGTCCCTCATGCCCCAGAGCGAGAACAGCGCGAGAAGCACAATTCCAAGCCCGCCGTTGAAATATCCGCCATAAAGCGCGACCAGAAACAGCGACGCCGCCCCTTGTGGCGCAAGGGCCTTTGCCCGCCGCGCCGCCCAGTTGCGAACCCTGTCACCGAACAAAAAGGCAAGTGTCGCGCCCAGAAGCAGAAAGGGAACCACGGCCGAGAACGCCTCATTCGAGGAGACCATCAACAAACCGGACCCGACAAGACCCCCGCCAATCGTGATCGCCGCGAGCCTGGCAAGACGCTTGCGATCAAAGGCGCGCAGTTCCTGCCGAAATCCCAAGGCGCCGCCCAGATAGCCGGGGAAAACTGCGACCGTGCTGGTTGCATTGGCCATGACGGGCGGCATGCCGGTGAACACCAAGGCAGGGAAGGTCAGGAATGTTCCGCCCCCGGCCACTGTATTGAGGACCCCGGCGCCGAAGGCGGCGACGATCAGCACCATCATGTCCATTTGGAAAGCCCTTCCCGATCTTGTCTGGCTGCACCGCCGCGCGCCAAAGCTCGCGCAGGCATAGGCCATTGCGCCGACAAAGAGAACCGTTCCCACCGCCCGTGGATGACGAGCAGGGCCAGGGCGGACCAGGCCACGCGGGGCGTCGGATGCGCCAATGTGTCAGAATGCCTGTTTTGTAGGCGCTTTTGCGCCGATGCTCTGCCGTCGCCCGGAAAGCCGAGATTGAAAGGCCCGCCGCAAAGGCGCATATGTGGGTCATGACGATGTTCAGCTTTCATATGAGGGCTCTGCGCGCCGCAGGGATCCTACTGAACCGCCGGTAGCCCGGGGCGAATTGGACAGCCATGTCCAACGGCGCGCCCCGGGCATTTTCCGCACCAGTCTCTTGCAGCATTTTCGCCAGTGAAGGCGCTGTGCAGCCTTCAACGGCCGTGGTCTGACCCGGCTCGGCGAAGGCGCAGAGACATGTTTCACGGTTCAGATTTGGAGGAACACATGTCTGCCGACATCGCCCAAATGGCGCCCGCCCGGAAAGCGGAGTGCCCTGCCCAGACACAGAAACGCAACGCCCCGTCGCGATGGTGGACTCGCGCCGTTCGCCATTGGCAAAGGCGCAAGATGATCGCTGCGCTTGCCGCGCTCGATGACCATATTCTTGACGACATCGGTATTCCGCGGGGTCAGATCGAACGCGTGGTTGACGGGTTCGACGACCAAGAGCTGCGCATGCAGCCTGTGCGCGTGCAAGCCGACACGAAGGAAAAGGATCTGTCTTGTGCCGATCTTAGACGCGCGGCGTAGTCCCGGCTGGTCGGACCCCATGTGGCCCGCGTTTGGGAACACGCGGCCACATGACCGGTTTGCGATGGCCAATCTGTTCATTCGCCACAAGGTCGTAACGCAGAGCCGCCCCCAGCCCGGGGCGGCTTGAACGCGCATCACGCGCACTGCTGCCCCGGGCTGCGCCATTTCATCCAGACACCTGAGTATTGAGGGCGGCCCTTGTGCCGTTCGAGGGGGAACCATGATCACTTCCGACCATCTCACAGGACGTGAAGACCCGATCCCGTTTCAGAAAGAGGGCTATGCAACCTTGTGCGATGCCGCCGTCCATTGTGTTCTGACCAAATCGGACCGCCGTGCCTTGGCAGAGCACATCATCCGCGCAGACAAGATTGGCACCGGCGCCTTTGCCATGCTGACACGGCTGCTGAGCCAGAAACTCCTTTACGCAACCGTCCGCGACGATGACAAGATCGGCGCGGCAACGGCGGCGGGTGGGTCGCGCGTTGTCTATGCCATCGATGATCTGGAGCCGCAAACCGGCCAGCTTTTCCATCACGACGATTACGCCGCCGATCAGACTGGCATTCATGTCGGCACCCTGCTTGGTGCGACGCTGATCGGGATGAAAGCAGGCAGCCGCGCGCCCTTCCTTCAGGCGGATGGTTCGTTTCGCAGCGTGCGCCTGCTGAGCGTGGATCACTGATCGCCGCAGATGCAAGGCGGGGGCCACAGGCGACCCCCCATAGGCGACCCCGGCAAACTGACACATCTTTCGCACGCCACCACATCCCCGGAAACCGGATGCGGTGGCGTGCCTTGGACATATCACAAGGACTTAAAGACATGACAACTCCTCTCTCCGCATCCGGGCAGCGACTGCCGAAAATCCATCTGGACAAGACGTTGGTCAGCCGGCTCGAGGCTCTTGCATCGGCCACGATGCGTCGCTCTCCCGAGGTCGGAGAGCGGTTGCTGAACGAAATCGCGCGCGCGAAACTGGTCCCGCCAGAAAAGTTGCGCGACGATATCGTGACCATCGGAAGCGAAGTCACTTATCGCAACCTGAGCAACGATCGCACACGCACTGTGGTGGTGTCCTATCCCGAGGACGCAGACATCGACCAGCAGCGCATTTCGGTCTTGACGCCGATCGGTGTGGCGCTGCTGGGGTTGAGTGCGGGTGCCACGATTTCATGGAACACGCGCGACGACGAGACGCGCGTGCTCGAGGTGCTGGAGGTAAAGCCGCCCGCGCCGATCTGACCCATGCGTGACCGTGCCGGACAATCGGTGCCAGCCGGGTTCGCGTGCCCAGTGGGCTGTTCCGACCGGCCCACATCAGGCGCGCAAGCAAGGCGGCGGTCGGTGCCGCCGTCTTGCTTCATTGCATCACCTTAGATTGTCACCATCACAAGGGTTAGCCTTCAAGTTGCTTAAAAAATAACCTAGAGGGTCAAGAAATCAGCGAAACTACCCCAGCCAAAGGCGCATCATGAACAGCATCGACGAAAAACTTCAGCCCGTTCTTGCGGAGGTCATCCGTCGCAACGCGGGAGAGCCCGAGTTTCATCAGGCTGTTCATGAGGTCCTTGAAAGTCTGGGTCGGGTTGTGGCCAAGCATCCGCACTATCTGGATCAGGCGCTGATCGAACGGATCTGCGAACCCGAACGGCAGATCATATTCCGCGTTCCATGGACCGATGATCGCGGGCAGGTTCAGATCAACCGCGGCTTTCGGGTCCAGTTCAACTCGGCGCTTGGGCCCTACAAGGGGGGGATGCGCTTTCACCCTTCGGTGAATGTCGGGATCATCAAGTTTCTCGGCTTCGAGCAGACCTTCAAGAATGCGCTGACCGGCATGCCCATCGGGGGCGGCAAGGGTGGGTCGGACTTTGACCCCAAAGGCAGATCAGACGCCGAAATCATGCGATTTTGCCAATCGCTGATGACAGAGCTGCATCGCCATCTTGGCGAACAGACCGACGTCCCGGCCGGCGATATCGGCGTGGGCGGGCGCGAGATCGGCTATATGTTCGGACAATACAAGCGGTTGACCAACAGGTTCGAGGCCGGTGTGTTCACCGGCAAGGCGTTGGCCTATGGCGGGTCACGCGCCCGGACCGAGGCCACGGGCTATGGCAACACCTATTTTGTTCAGGCCATGCTCAAGACCAGGGGCACCGATTTTGACGGCAAGACCGTGGTGGTGTCCGGGTCTGGCAATGTGGCGATCTATACGATCGAAAAGGTGCAGTCCTTTGGCGGCAAGGTGATCGCCTGTTCTGATTCAAGCGGTTACATCGTGGACGAAAACGGGATCGATCTATCGCTGCTCAAAGAGATAAAGACCATTCGGCGTGAGCGGATTTCGGAATATGCCCGGCGCAAGGGCAACGGCGTTCACTTCATCGCCTCGGACAAGGGATCGATCTGGGATGTCCCCTGCGCGGTCGCCATGCCTTCGGCGACGCAGAACGAGCTTTCGGGACGGGATGCCCGCAGTCTGATCAAGAACGGCGTCATCGCGGTGGGTGAAGGCGCGAACATGCCGTCCACGCCAGAGGCGGTAAAGGTGTTTCGTGATGCGGGGGTGCTGTTCGCGCCGGGCAAGGCCGCAAACGCGGGCGGCGTTGCCACCTCGGCCCTCGAGATGCAGCAAAACGCAAGCCGTGACAGCTGGAGCTTTGAGCAGACCGAGGCACGGCTTGCCACCATCATGCGCGCGATCCATGACACCTGCCATGAAACGGCCGATCATTATGGAGCACCGGGCGATTACGTTCTGGGCGCCAATATCGCAGGTTTCGTACGCGTCGCAGAGGCCATGCGCATGCTGGGCGTGATCTGACGCATGTCAGATCGCGAAGCAGGTTTTGCCGGACACTCCGTGCTGCGGCGCAGACTGATCCGGCTTCGCCCGTTTGGCCCGGTGATCGGACCCACCCGTCTGGGCATTATCCTTTCCGGGGCGGCGGGGTCGGGTCTTGTCTTGCTGATCCTGGCCGCGGGTCTGTCGGGTCTTGACGCGGATCTGTCCTCGGGGGCGATCCTGATTGCACCCATGGGTGCTACGGCGGTGATCCTGTTTGCCCTGCCCAACAGCCCCCTTGCGCAGCCATGGTCGGCGGTGGTCGGCAATACGGTTTGTGCCCTTGTGGCGGTGGTTGTGCACCACGCGCTCCAGCACCCGGCCTTGGTTGTCGGCGCGTCGGCCTTTCTTGCGCTTCTTGCCATGCTGCTTACGCGGTCGCTTCATCCACCGGGCGGTGCGGTTGCGCTGACCGCCTCGCTCAACCCGGCGATGATCGACAGGCTTGGGTTTGATTTTGTTCTGCTTCCGGTCTTGTGCGGCAGTCTGGCTCTTGTCTGCGCGGCGATGGTCTGGCACCGGATGACCGGCCGGGTCTATCCGTTTCGTCAGCCGCATGACGTGGTGTCAGAGCCGGAAAACGGCCAACCGGCAGAGTTGCTGCCCGGTCTTGACTCCGACGATCTGGCCCGCATCCTTGCCGAATATCGGCAATCTGCCAATCTGGGGATCGAGGATCTGGCGCGCCTGATTGCTGCGGCAGAGCAGGTTGCAGAAGACCATTTGCGCAGCCAGAAAAGGTAGGCAGAATGAAAGGCGTGCGTGTTGATCGGCTTTTGTCGTCGATGGGCTATGGTTCGCGCAGCGAGATTGCGCAGATGGCCAAGGCAGGCAGGATCGCGCTGGAGGGCGCACCCCTCCTGAACGCGGCAAGCCACATCGCTGTCACCGATGATCTGCCAAGCCGGATGACCATCGATGGGGCGCCGCTTGATCCGTTGCCGGGCATGGTGATCCTCATGCACAAGCCGATCGGCTTGGTCTGTTCGCATACCGAAGCCGGGCCTCGGGTCTATGACATCTTGCCTGACCGGTGGCGCAGACGGGTTCCGCCCATTTCAACGGTGGGCCGTCTGGACAAGCAGACATCGGGCCTTTTGTTGCTGACGGATGACGGGGCACTCCTGCACCGCATCATCAGCCCGAAGCGCGAGATCAGGAAGACCTATCGCGCCACAGTGTCGCGCGCGCTGACCGGCAGCGAAGGCGCTCTTTTCGCCTCGGGCCAGCTGCTGCTGAACGGAGAGACAAAGCCGCTTGCGCCGGCAGAGCTTGAGGTGGTGTCAGACACCGAGGCTTTGCTGACCGTGGTCGAGGGCAGGTATCATCAGGTGCGGCGTATGTTTGCAGCGGCCGGGAACCATGTCGAAACCCTGCACCGCGAACGGGTGGGGGGCCTGGTGCTGCCCCCCGACATGGCCGCTGGCGACTGGAACCTTCTGGCGGCGCATGAAGTTGCGGCGATCTTTGACTAGATCGATGCATCATCGGCCATTGCCAAACGGTCGGGGCGTCGCACATGCCGACCCCATGGGCGCGGATCTGGCGCCCTGCCAGTCAACTTGTGCCAAGATGCGCGCAAAGCGATGCATGTGCATTACGGATGTGATCGACGATCAGGGCTTCGGCGGCGTCGATCTTTCCCTCGGCGCAGGCCTCGACGATGGCACGATGGTCGGCGTTGGCGCGGGCATGGCCTTCGGACAGCATAAGCTGGGCACGGATGTAGCGGTCAAGCCTGTCCATGGCCTTCTCCAGCGTGGCAAGGTGAAAGGGCATGTCGCTGGCCTGATACAGGGTGGCATGAAACTGCCGGTTCAGGTCGCCCCAGCGGTTGGGGTCGGTGGCGGCCTCGCACGCGGCACAGATGCCACGGGCCTTGTCGATCAGGGCCGGCGTCATGCGCGGAACTGCGTGGCGGATCACCTGTGCCTCGACCACGCAGCGAAAATCGAAGATTTCGCCCGCCTCGGCCAAAGAAAGGCCCGACACCACCGCGCCCTTGAAGCGGTGATTTTTCACAAGCCCATGGTGTTCCAGCCGGGCAATCGCCTCGCGCACGGGAATGCGGCTGATGTTGAACAGACGGGCCACTTCATCCTGCCGGATCGGATCACCGTCTTTCAGGTCGCCCTGGATGATGGCCCGCCGCAGCGCGTCATAAACCAGAGCGCCCGCAGAAGGCGTCAGCGCGATATTCAAGTCTTTCAAAGCCATTGCACGCCCTCGTCCCCGTGGACTTGATCTAGGGGTTGGCACGGGCTGCGCAAAGCAAATTGATATTGTATATCGGATCCAATCCGGGATAGGTGCTTCTGAGGGATCAGTTCGGGGGTCGGCGTGCCGCTTTTGCCTGAAATTTCATCAAAACGGGGCAACAGATGTCGCCGGACCTGCTGTGGTCCGCTGTCGCGATCGCCGCAAGGAACGGTCTTTGCCGGTCATGACTGATTTCGACACAGCGCTGAGAGCCCTTGGCCCCGTGCAGGCGCAGGGCATCGGCACAGCCGAATTGCGCGACCGGATTGGCGCGTTGCAGGCGGGCATGGTTCGGGCGTCGGTTCGGGCGGTCTGGCTTGATGCCTCCTCGGCCCTCACCTATTTCACTGGCCTGTCACTGGGCGCGTCCGAACGCATTCACGGTGCGCTGGTGCCAGCATCAGGGCCGGTTCTCTATGTCTCGCCGCAGTTCGAAGCGCCAAAATTGCAGAGCCTGTTGCGCATCCCCGGCCAGATTGCGGTCTGGGAAGAAGATGAGGATCCTTATGCGCTGATTGCCAGGCTGGTGGCGGGGCTGAACGCGCCGGGCCAGGGTCTTGCGCTGGACCCGGCCACGTCCTTTGGCTTTGCCCATGCGCTGATGCAGGCGGTTGCAGGCCCGGTCACATCGGCGCAGGGCCTGATCGCGGGGCTGCGTCAGATCAAATCGCCGGCAGAGATCGCCCTGATCCAGACGGCGATGACGGCAAGCCATCGGGTCCAACGGGCTGTCCACGCCGGGCTGCGCGAGGGCATGTGGAGCAACGAGGTGGCCGAGTTCATCCTTGCCGCGCACCGCGCGATGGGGCTGAAGCCGCTGTTCGCCGCGGTGCAGTTTGGCGAGGCAACCGCTTATCCGCACGGCGTTGCGCATCCGCAGCAAGTGCGGACGGGCGATATGGTGCTTGTCGATATGGGCGGCACGCTGCACGGCTACTGCTCGGACATCACCAGAACCTATGTGTTTGGCACCCCGACGGCGCGTCAGCGGCACTTGTGGGACTGTGAGCGTCGGGCCCAGATGGCGGCCTTTGACGCCGCAAGGATCGGTGCGCCCTGTGGAGATGTGGACGCGGCGGCCCGGCAGGTTCTGACGGACGCAGGCTTCGGGCCGGGGTATCAGGTGCCCGGTCTGCCGCACCGGACGGGGCATGGCCTTGGGCTCGATATACACGAAGACCCCTATATCGTGCGCGGCAATGCCACGCCCTTGCAGCCGGGCATGTGCTTTTCCATCGAGCCGATGCTTTGCGTTTATGGCGAATGCGGGGTCCGTCTGGAGGATATCGTTTACATGACGGCAGACGGCCCTCGCTGGTTTGTGCCGCCCTCGGAACGATTGGATGCGCCGTTTGGCACCAAAGAGATTGAGTCCTTGCCCTAAGGGCAGGTCTTAAAACGGCTGGCCTGATTGAATAAGGGTCAGCATCAACAGAGAGTGAAAGGACAACGACATGACTTCGATGACCCGCATCCTGCTCGCGGCATCGGCACTGGCGATGACTTCGGCCATGCCAGCCTTTGCAAAAACCTTTGTCTATTGTTCGGAAGCGTCGCCCGAGGGCTTTGATCCGGCGCCCTATACCGCCGGCAGCACCTTTGATGCGTCGGCGCATCCGATCTACAACCGGCTGGTGGAGTTCAAGAAAGGCACGACCGAAATCGAGCCTGGTCTGGCCGAAAGCTGGGAAGTGTCGGCCGACGGGCTGGAATACACCTTCAAGCTGCGTCAGGGCGTGAAGTGGCATTCGAACGAAAAGTTCACCGCGACGCGCGATTTCAACGCCGACGACGTGATCTTCAGCTTCCAGCGCCAGGCGTCGGCAGATCACCCGTGGAACCAGTATATCTCTGGCATTTCCTATGAGTATTACAACTCGATGGAGATGCCCTCGCTGATCAAGGAGATCGTCAAGGTTGACGATTACACCGTGAAGTTCGTGCTGAACCGGCCCGAAGCTCCGTTCCTTGCCAATATCGCGATGCCGTTCGCCTCGATCACCTCGGCCGAATATGCGTCGGTTCTTGAAGCCGCCGGCACGCGCGAAGACCTGAACAACATGCCGATCGGCACCGGCCCCTTCACCTTTGTCGCCTATCAGAAGGATTCCGTCGTTCGCTTTGCCCGGAATGCGAATTACTGGGGGCCGGCCCCGATGATCGAAAACCTGGTCTTTGCGATCACGCCCGATGCCGCGGTTCGGTTGCAAAAGCTCAAGGCCGGTGAATGCCATCTGATGCCCTTCCCGGCCCCGGCCGATGTGGAGGCGATCAAGGCCGATCCGAACCTGAAGGTCGAGGAGCAGGCCGGTCTGAACATTGGCTATCTTGCCTATAACACCACGATGCCGCCGTTTGATAATCCCAATGTCCGCAAGGCGTTGAACATGGCGATGAACAAGCAGGCGATCATTGACGCGGTGTTCCAGGGCGCGGGTCAGGTGGCAAAGAACCCGATCCCGCCGACGATGTGGTCGTATAACGATGCCATCGTGGACGACGCCTATGATCCCGAAGCCGCCAAGGCGATGCTGGAGGCCGAAGGTGTGACGGACCTGTCGATGAAGGTCTGGGCCATGCCTGTGCAGCGCCCCTATATGCCCAACGCCCGGCGCACCGCGGAGCTTATTCAGGAAGACTTCGCCAAGGTCGGCGTCACGGTCGAGATCGTGTCCTATGAATGGGGCGAGTATCTGGACAAGTCGATGGAAGCGGGCCGTGACGGCGCCGTGATCCTTGGCTGGACCGGCGACAATGGCGATCCGGACAACTTCCTTAGCGTGCTTTTGTCCTGTGCCTCGGCGCAGCCGGGCGGCGCGAACCGCGCTTTCTGGTGCAACGAGGAGTTTTCGGCCCTGGTGGCGCAGGCCAAGCAGACGGCCGATGTCGCAGAACGCACCCGGCTCTATCAAGAGGCGCAGGTGATATTCAAGGATCAGGCGCCTTGGGCGACGCTGGATCACTCCACCCAATATGTGCCGATGTCGAACAAGGTTTCCGGCTTCGTGATGAGCCCGCTGGGCGACTTCACCTTCGATACCGTGGACATCGCCGAATAAGCCGGCAGAAACGTCAAACCAAAGAGATGCGCGGAAGATTTTCCGCGCATCCGACATTGGCCAATGGGTTGGCCCAAGAGTTTTCACATGATCCGATTCATCCTGAGCAAGCTGCTGTATCTGGTGCCGACATTCATCGGCATCACGATCATCGCTTTCGGCTTCGTGCGCATCCTGCCCGGCGACCCGGTGCTGTTGATGGCCGGAGAGCGCGGAATCTCGCCCGAGCGTCATGCCGAACTGTCGGCGCAACTGGGCTTTGATCGTCCGATCTGGGAGCAGTATTTCGATTTCCTGGGACGTCTGTTCCAAGGTGATCTTGGCAATTCGCTTGTGACCAAGAAACCCGTTCTTGATGAATTTCTGACCCTGTTCCCGGCAACGGTGGAACTGGGTCTGGTGGCCATCCTGCTGGCCACGCTGATCGGTGTGCCCGTGGGCGTGCTGGCCGCCATCAAGCGCGGATCTTGGTTCGATCAGGTGTCGATGACGGCTGCCCTTGTCGGATTTTCGATGCCGATTTTCTGGTGGGGCTTGCTGCTGATCATCTTCTTTTCCGGGGTTCTTGGCTGGACCCCGGTGTCGGGGCGCATCTCGCTTTTGTATTTCTTTCCGGATGTGACGGGGTTCATGCTGATCGACAGCCTGCTTTCGGGGCAGAAGGGGGCCTTCGCCTCGGCGCTATCGCATCTGATCTTGCCGTCGGTGGTGCTGGCCACCATCCCGCTTGCGGTGATCGCGCGGCAGACCCGTTCGGCCATGCTTGAGGTGATGGGCGAGGATTATGTCCGCAGCGCACGCGCGAAAGGCATGTCGCAGGCCCGCGTGGTGGGTGTTCACGCCCTGCGCAATGCGATGATTCCGGTGATTACCACCATCGGCTTGCAGATCGGCGTGCTGATGGCGGGCGCAATCCTGACCGAGTCGATCTTTTCCTGGCCGGGGATCGGCAAGTGGATGATCGATTCCATCGCGCGCCGGGATTACCCGGTGGTGCAGAGCGGCCTTTTGCTGATCGCGGGGCTGGTGATGGTGGTCAACCTGCTTGTCGATCTGACCTATGGGCTCATCAATCCAAGGATCCGTCACAAATGACCCAGCCCGTTGCAAATCAGCCAACCGCAAGACTGAGCGATGCGGCCATCCGTCGGCAGATGCTGGCCGAATTCTGGTTCTACTTCCGCCAAAACCGCGGCGCGGTGATCGGGATGTGGGTGTTTCTTGCGCTGGTCTTTATCGCCATATTTGCGCAGGTAATCGCGCCGCATGATCCCACGCAACAATACCGCGACGCGCTGCTTGTGCCGCCGGTCTGGCAAGAGGGCGGGCGGGCCGAGTTTCTGCTCGGGACCGATGCGGTTGGGCGCGACATGCTCTCGCGGCTGATCTATGGCGCGCAGTTTTCGCTGTTCATCGGTATCGTCGTGGTCGCCATCGCGCTGATCGGCGGCATATTCGTGGGCCTTTTGGCCGGGTTCTTTGGCGGCTGGGTCGATACCGTCATCATGCGGGTGATGGATGTCATTCTGGCCTTTCCCTCGCTGTTGCTGGCGCTTGTGCTGGTGGCTGTGCTGGGGCCGGGGCTCATCAATGCGATGATCGCCATTGCCATCGTCTATCAGCCGCATTTCGCCCGGCTGACCCGCGCCGCGGTGATGGGCGAAAAGGAACGCGAATATGTAACGGCCGCCCGCGTGGCGGGGGCGGGCAAGCTGCGGCTGATGTTCAAGACCATTCTTCCGAACTGTCTGGCGCCGCTGATCGTGCAGGCCACGCTGTCGTTTTCGTCGGCCGTGCTGGACGCGGCCGCGCTTGGGTTTCTGGGCATGGGCGCGCAGCCGCCCGCGTCGGAATGGGGCACCATGCTGGCCGAAGCGCGCGAGTTCATCCTGCGTGCCTGGTGGGTGGTGACGCTGCCGGGGCTGGCGATCCTGATTTCGGTGCTGGCCATCAACCTGATGGGCGACGGGTTGCGCGATGCCCTGGACCCCAAGCTGAAGCGGAGCTGACATGGCCCTTCTTGAGATACGAAATCTGACAGTGCGTTTCGAAACATCGGCCGGGGCGTTTACCGCCGTGGACGCGGTCGATGTGTCGGTGGACGGGCGCGAGGTGTTGGCGATCGTGGGGGAAAGCGGATCGGGAAAATCCGTATCCATGCTGGCGGTGATGGGCCTGCTGCCCGACACCGCGACCGTGACCGCCGATGCAATGATCTATGACGGGCGTGATCTGCTGGCGATGCCGGTGGCCGAGCGGCAAAAGCTGATCGGGCGCGAAATCACGATGATCTTTCAGGAGCCCATCGCCTCTCTCAACCCGTCGTTCACGGTTGGCTTCCAGATCGAGGAAGTGCTGCGCTTCAACATGGGGATGGACCGCAAGGCCGCCCGGCGCCGCGCCATCGAATTGTTCGACGCGGTCGGCATTCCCGATCCGCAAACCAAGCTGGACGCCTATCCGCATCAGATGTCGGGGGGGCAGTGCCAGCGGGTGATGATCGCCATGGCGATTGCGTCGAACCCGCGTCTGTTGATCGCCGATGAACCGACAACGGCGCTGGATGTGACCATCCAGAAGCAGATCCTTGATTTGTTGATGGACTTGCAGGAACGGCACGGGATGGCACTGATCCTGATCACCCATGACATGGGGGTTGTGGCCGAAACCGCGGACCGGGTGATCGTGCAATACAAGGGCCGCAAGATGGAGGAGGCCGATGTGCTGAACCTGTTCGAGAACCCGCAGCACGCCTATACGCGCGCGCTGCTGTCTGCCCTGCCCGAGAATGCAACGGGCGACCGGCTGTCAACCGTGGCCGACTTCATGGCGGCAGAGGCAATCCAATGACAGCGGTGATCGAAGGCAAGGGCCTGACCCAGGATTATGTGGTTGGCGGGGGCCTGTTCACCGGCGCCAAGACGGTGCGGGCGGTCAAGGGCGTTGATTTCGCGGTAGAGCGTGGCAAGACGCTTGCCATCGTGGGCGAAAGCGGGTCTGGAAAATCCACCCTTGCCCGGATCATCGCGCTGATCGATCCGCCCTCTGGCGGCACCCTGCGGCTGGCGGGTGAGGCCGTTGACATTTCGCGCCAGCGGCTGACGCCGGACATGCGCTCGAAAGTGCAGATGGTGTTCCAGAACCCCTATGGCAGTCTGAACCCCCGACAAAAGGTCGGGGATGTGCTGATGGAACCGCTGCTGATCAACACCGCTTTGCAGGCCGCCGAACGGCGCGACCGGGCCGAGGCGATGCTGGCCAAGGTCGGTCTGGCGCCCGAACATTTCAACCGCTATCCGCATATGTTTTCCGGCGGACAACGACAGCGCATCGCGATCGCGCGTGCGCTGATGTTGAACCCCATGCTTCTGGTGCTGGACGAACCCGTCTCGGCGCTTGACCTGTCGGTGCAGGCGCAGGTGTTGAACTTGCTGGCGGATTTGCAGGACGAATTTGATCTGACCTATGTGTTTGTCAGCCATGATCTTTCGGTCGTGCGCTACATCGCCGATGATGTGCTGGTGCTCAGCAAGGGCGTGGCGGTCGAACAAGGCACGCGCGATGCGGTGTTCAGCAACCCGCAGCACCCCTATACGCAGCAATTGTTCGCAGCGACGCCTGTGACAGACATTGCCGCCATCCGCGCCCGGGTGGCGCGGCGCAAGATCGCGCGGGCCGGAGCGACCGTTTCACAAGGCTAAACCTTGTGCCGCGCATGTCGTTTCAGCGTGCCGCCGTGGCGAGCATGCACGGCAATGGAGCCCTTGCCACTTGCGGCGCCTGGCCGTGTGGCGTGGTCGAACGGCCCCTGTGATCGTGCTGGCCGACCTGCGTGTTTTGGCAAGTGCGAAGCCTGCCGGGGGTTGGCAGAGCGGGCGGCCGACCCGCACGATACCCTCTTGTGCATGTCCAGAGGTTTGTATAATAACGTCTTTCGCGTTAAGGTTGTTTTTCCCCTAGCCTTCTTCTGGGCTGAAATGTGCAAGCGTGCTGGCACACAGGCTGAAAGGAACCCCATGCCGCAAATCTCGGGCAAGACCTTGGCATCGCTTGGGCTGTTGAACGGCGAACCGCATGGTGGATTTGATCGGCAGACGCGTCTTGCGCGCCTTGTGCTTGACGCCGAAGTCTCGCTCATGACGATCATCGATGATCAGAATGACCGGCAATTCTTTCGCAGCACTTGCGGCGTGGCCGAACCCTTGCGCTCCACCCGGGTGACACCGCTCAGCCATTCGTTCTGCAAACTTGTGCGCGATTCGGATTCGGTTCTGGTGGTTGCAGATTCGCGCTCGGACGAACGGGTCTGGGACAATCCGGCGATCACCGAGTTCGGGGTCGTCTCCTATCTTGGCGCACCCATTCATGGGCCGTCGGGCGATGCCATCGGGTCGCTTTGTGTGTTCAGCGCCAAGCCGCGTGACTGGACAGAAGCGGATCAGACGGTGCTTCGCGAACTGGCCGCCATGCTGGACGAACAGATCCTGCTGGTGCAGGCGGTCAAGGATCGGGACAAGGCCATGGCAGAGGCCCAGAGGCAATCTGACGCGCGGGCAAGATTCGTGGCCTCGGTCGGGCATGAGGTGCGCACGCCGTTGAATGGCGTCATGGGTCTTGCCCAGCTTCTGGCCGAAGATCTGACCGACCCTGCCCAAAAGGCCCGGGTGCAGGCGATCCTCGAAGCGGGCGATGTGATGCTCCAGATCCTCAACGATCTGCTGGACCTGTCCAAGATGGAAGCCGGCAAGATGGAGTTCGACCTCGCGCCGTTCCGGCCCATCGATCTGGCCAACCGGCTGGAGGTGTTCTATTCCGAGGTGGCCGAACGCAAGGGCCTTGACTTCGAGGTGATGGCCAGCCCGGGGGCCAAGGCGCTCTGGCTGGGCGACGAGATGCGGATCAACCAGATCTTGCAAAATCTGGTGAGCAATGCGTTGAAGTTCACCGATACAGGGGCAGTCTCTGTCAAGTTCAGTTGCGTGCCCGGTCGATCCTTCCGCCTTGTGGTCAGTGACACGGGGATTGGCATGTCGCCCGAGGCGACCGAGAACGTCTTTGCAGATTTCGGTCAGGCCGATGCGACGATCTCTCACCGATATGGGGGAACGGGGCTTGGCCTGTCGATCGTCAAGCATCTGGTAACGGCCATGGGCGGGACGATCACCGTGAACAGTGTCGAGGGCCGCGGCACAGAGTTCACCGTCGTGCTGCCGCTGCAAGTGGTGGAACCGACGGCCGAGCTGCTGACCCTCCCGTCGCTGACGGCGGTGGCGGGCATGACGGTGCTGGCCGTGGATGACAATCTTGCCAACCTTCAAGTCATCACCGCCATGCTGGAACACCTGGATCTGAACGTGAAAACGGCGCAGGACGGGGTCGAGGCCTTGGCGATGGTCGGCCAAGGCGGGATCAGCGCGGTGTTCATGGATATTGCCATGCCACGCATGGATGGGCTCGCTGCGGCCATGGCAATCCGCGCGGCAGAACGGCACAGCGGCAAGCGCCCGATGCCCCTGATCGCGGTCACAGCGGATGCCTTGCCCGGGCAGGTCGCCTCTTGTCGCGACAGCGGGTTTGATGACGTGATCAGCAAACCGATCAACTCGGGCGATATTGCCCGCGCCGTGCGGCTTTATCTCTTGCCATTGGTGGCGCGGGGCGCGAACACCCCGCGCTGATCCTGCCCTACTCGCTTTGCCAGGTCAGACCTGGCCGATAGCGGGCGGTGATCTGCCCGTCGGCCAAGGCAAACAGGTGCAGCCAGCCGTTGTCGAACAACTGGCGCAGGCCATCATGCTTGGCAAGGATGGCCGTGATGGCATCGATCGGCGCTTCGACCATCACCGACAGACGCAGCGCGTCATGGACGGGGCCATCGCCATCGTGAAGGGTCTGAAACGGCAGACCGGGGCGCAGCAGGCCGCCATTGCCTTCGACCACGCCAATGCCGCCGACGACATTGTGGATCAGCTTGTTGCCACCGCCAAAGACCTGCGGCGCTACGGTGGACCCGTAATATTGCAGGCTGATCCAGCTTGCCACCACGACCGGCGCCGTCAGGATCAGTTCAATCGTGGCAAAGTCCCGATCCTGCGTCCAGTCATAGCTGTGCAAAAAGGCCCGGCCGCCCAGATCGCGCCCGGCGGTGATGCTGCGCGGCGCCGCGATAAAGGCGGCACAGCCGGCCAGCCCCCATTCCGGCCGCACTTCGGCCCAGTCAGACGCGCGTCTGACGATGTCTTGCGCTGTTGCCCCCGGCAGGCGCAGGGCGCGTTCGGCCCGTGCGAGGTGGCCCGCCGCCTTCAGCCAGGCTTCGGCCTGTGCCAAGGCTGCGCCATGGTCGGGGGCGGGCGTGTCGCGGTAAAGGGTCACTTTATCCGTCACCGTATCGTGCAACCCGGCCACGAACAGCGTGTCTGCGGGCAGCGTGATGCCCAAGGCGGGCAGGCCCGCGCGGGTTTCGGGATCGTTGAGCAGCACCGCCAAAAGCCGTGACGAGACTTCGCCGGTCTGACCGCAGCACGCACCGCAGTGATAGGCGCTTTCATGCGGATTGTTGGTCAGTTGCGCACCATGCCCGATCAACAAGACCAGAGGGGCATGGCCTGTCGTCAGGCTCATGGCGCGCAAGACCGCGGCGGCGGTCTGTGCCTTCTGATCGGCGGTCAGCCCGCCTTCGATCCGCGGCAGCGGGCCGGGGCTAAGCCCATCGGGCCCAAGGCCAAGCGCGTCGCGGACAAGTTTGCCGCCGTAAAGCGGACCCGCTGCCTCGACAAAGGCAAAGGACGACACCGCAGCCTGCCGGAACCGGCCCCAGGCGCGTTTGGCCCGTGCGGTGATCCGGGTTGCCGCTTCTTCGGCCGGGGTTCCATGACTGCTTGAAAGCAGCGAAGGGTTCAAAAGCGCCGGAAGATGGGCCTGCACCTCCTCCGTGCCTTGCGGACGGTGGGCGACGGGCAGACCGAAGAAACCTGCAAATCCAAGGGTCTGGATACTGTTGTCCAACGATTCCAGAGCGCGGCGCAGCACCTCGGACCGCACGTCGATGCACAGCGCGGCCTGAAGGGCAGGGCGGCCCGTCCAGGCCGACGGCCCGGAAAGCAGGCCGGCAAGCCTGCGCTGATGGGCCCGTTCGGCGGCCTCCTGAAGGATTGCATCAAGCACCTGATCCGCGGTCGGGGCGATGTCGGCGCCATGGGCGGCGACGGTTGCAGCCCAATCCTCGGCCACCATCGGCACATGCGCCAGCAGCGCCTCCTCCCACAATAGACGGATTGCCAGCAGATCGGTCAGCGTCGCGTCGGTGCCGCCTTTCAACTCGGCTTGCCAAAGCAGCCAGCGCGCATGCTGTGGCCAGCCGCCCAGATCGGCAAGCAAACGGTGAAAGGCCGTCTCCGCCGCCGCCAGGGTCAGGCCCAGCCGATCAACCGCGCGCAGAACGGCGCGCTCGGCGGTATCCGGCGCCCCGGCGACAAAGGCGCAAAAGCCCGACAGGCCCGCAATCTCGGGTGTCATGTCATGTGTGGCCCATTCCCGCCACGCCGCAAAGGCGCTCTGGCCGGGCCGCGGGGTCCACAATGCCTGACCACGGTCGAAATAGCCCGCGGCCCAAAGCCCGAAGCTGCGCGACAGGATCGCAGGCCAATCGGTGCCGGTGGCCCGCGCGGCCAGATCGGCAACCGTGGGCAGTGCGCGGCTCTCGCTGGCGGGCACCTGCATCCGGGTCTTGAGCCATGCCAGATCCCGTGGCTTGACGGGCGAAGGCGAGGCGATCAGCGCCGCGGCAAGATCGTCATCACTGATCTCGCCCGAGGTGACGCGGGCCGCCAGTGCCGCGCGCGGCAAGGTCAGGCCAATGCCCGCGACCCGCGCCAGCCGGGCAGATGCGGTGGCAAGGTCGCTGTCGGTCTGCCCAAGAAAGGGGTTCACCGCCACGGTGGCATCCAGCGGAAAGGCTGGCGGAACGGCGCGGGCGGCTGCCTCTGCCGCGGTCAGGAACTGTGACGCAAGAGAGGGCGCAATCGCACTGTGCTTGAGGAACATGTCGGGTTTCCTTGTCCGATGTTTCGGGGGATCGGTTGGGTCGGGATCAGGATTTGGTCGCGGTGCGGAAACCGCCAATCAGGCGATCCAGCAAGGCGTTCAGATAAAGCCCATTGGCCAGATGCACCCGCAGCCCTGCGGTGGCCGGGTGATGGGCCCAGAGCGGGAACAACGCCTGCGCAAAGGCCACAAGGCCAAAGGTCAGGATCGCCAGCACGATCAGCGCCCATTCCAGAGCCCCGGCGACTGGCGTGGCAGGCAGGGCGCTGCCCCAGACGGTTTGCGCCACGACCTGAAAGCCGAAGTAGGCAAGCGCCGCCGCACCCGAGGCGGCCAAGGTGCGCTGGGTCAGCGCGGCTGGTGCGGCATCGGCAAGGCCCTGCGCAATAAGGTAGGACACGCCAAAGATCAGCATGGCACCCAGAGCCAGGGCCTGTGGAGACTTGTCGCCCACAAGCAGCGTGAAGGCTGCCGCCACACCGCCATAAAGCACCAGGGCCAAGGCAAAGGACCGTGCAACAGCCGCCAAGCCCGGCACGGCAACCGGCCCCGGTTTGCGTGTGGCATTCACGGCCCGCACGGCGCCGCCCGAGGACAGGAAGGCATGCGCCTTGTAAAGCGAATGCGCCACGATGTGCAAAAGTGCCAGCGCCCACAGGCCAAGCCCGCATTGCAGCAGCATGAAGCCCATCTGTGCCACGGTTGACCAGGCCAGCGCCGTCTTGATCGCGCTTTGGGTAAGCATGACCAGCGCGCCGAACAGGGCGGTCAGGCCGCCGATCATCACCAGCGCCGCCATGGCGCCGGGGCTGTTCTGCACAAGTCCGGCAAGGGTGATCAGCAGCACGCCGCCCGAATTGATGATGCCGGCGTGCAGCAGCGCCGAAACCGGCGTGGGGGCTTCCATCACCTCGGTCAGCCAGCCGTGCAGCGGGAAGGCCGCGGTCTTGAGGGCTGCGGCAAGGACAAGAAGGGCAACCGCAGCCTGTGCCACAAAGGACAGATCGCCGGTCTGGGTCAGGGCCGCGATGTCAAGCGTGCCAAAGCCGTGCCACAAAAGCACCGCGGCGCCAATCAGGGCCACATCGCCCGCAATCCAGACGCGCGTGAACTTGGCCGCCGCGCGCTGCGCCTCGGCCCGCTCGGGATAAAACAGCAGAAGCTGGCGCAGGATCAGCCCGGTGGCCACGAAGCTGGCCGCCAGAACCGCCAGATTGGCCGCGGTGACAAGCACCAGAACCGCGGCGATGGCAGCCAGGGTCAGGGCGTGAAAGCGGCCCTCGCGCGCCTCGCCGTCCAGGTAGCGGCGGGCATAGCGCACCACGACCCAGCCCACGAAGGACACCAGAAGCGCAAGCGTCGCGCTGATCGCGTCCAGCCGAAGAACGGCGATTTCCCCCGGCGCGAATGCGAAGGGGCCCATCGCCCAAAGCTGCGCCAGAGCAGCAAGCGACACACCAAGCGCGACCAGCGTCGAAGCCTCGGCCAGCGCGGGCAGGCGACCGGGGCGACGGCCCTGCCGCACCAGCAGGGGCAACATTGCGACAAGCAGGACAAGCGGGGCAAGGACAGTCAGGGGAAGCGAGGTCATGGCAGGCTCCGGGTCAAGGATCACACTGCTGGATTTAGCCCTTGTCGATCATTTAGAAAATTACATATATTATGCAATAAGGTTCTATAGGATAGAACAATGAGCCAGCTGAACCTGCATCATCTTCGTCTGTTTCGGGCCATTGCCGCAGATGGCACGCTGACCGGGGCCGCGCGGGCCTTGAACCTGTCGCAATCGGCCCTGTCCACGCAATTGCGCACACTGGAGGCATCGCTGGGCCAGGACCTGTTCGAGCGGCGGGGCAGGGGTTTGGTGCTGACCGAGGCCGGGCGGATCGCGCTTGACCATGCCGACGAGATCTTTCGCACGGTGGATGATCTGACCGCCACCTTGCGCGAAACCGGACGGGCGCGTCGGGCGCTGCGGGTCGGTGCCTTGGCGACCTTGTCGCGCAACTTTCAGATGCAATTCCTGCGCCCCTTGATCGGGCGCGGCGATGTCGAGGTGGTGCTGCGGTCGGGGTCGCAGGACGAGCTGTTGCGCGGGCTGGAGGGTCTTGCGCTGGATGTGGTGCTGACCAACCTTGCCCCGGCCCGGGATTCGGTAAGCCAGTGGCTGGTCCACCGCATTGACGAGCAGCCGGTCAGCCTGATCGGCACGCCGGCGCGGCTTGGGTCGCAACACTTGGGGTTGTCGGACCTGCTGTCGCGCCATCCGCTGATCACACCCACGCGGGAAACCGGCTTGCGCGCGGCTTTTGATGCCTTGGCGGCGCGGCTTAACGTGACGCCCATCCTGGCCGCCGAGGTGGACGATATGGCGATGATCCGTCTTTTGACCCGCGCCGATGCCGGGCTGGCGATCATCCCGCCGATCGTGGTGCGTGACGAACTGCACTCTGGCGTCTTGATCGAAGCGGCGCGGCTGGACGGGATCAGTGAAACCTTCTTTGCCGTCACCCAAGAGCGCCGCTTTCCGAACCCGCTGCTGACCGAGGTTCTGTAGCCCAGCCGTCAGGGCCGCTTGTGCCGCCCCTGCACCCGCGTCGCGACGGCCTGTGCCCGAAGCCGCCTGCCATCCGGTCGTGGCACGGCAAAGCACCTCGCCCCGGTGCAATTGCACCGACGTGCGACTTGGGCTATGACCGGACAGCGCAGCCTTGCGTGACCCCTTGTTTCAGACAGGCCGGATCGATGAATGTCTTGTCCAATCTCTCGGCTGTCTTCCCCCTCCTGTGCGGATTCAGTTCGAACAATGTCTAAGGGTTGTCCGGGCGCCTGAGGCGCTGGGCAACCCCGGCAGAACACCATGAACCCCAGACCGCCCCCGCACCCGAGCGAGGGGTTTCTTCTGTGACAGGAACAGACATGACAGTGTGGACCACACTCGCCCACGCCACCACGGCGTCGGGAGATGAAATACTTTTGCGACGGCGCGGAGAAATCTTTGAAATCCGCTACAACGGGATCGAGTTGATGTCGAACCTCAATCACCGATCCGAGGATCAACTCGCCTTGCGCGCCATGCGACGCACCGACTTTGGCGCCCGAAGGATCCTGATCGGGGGCCTCGGGCTTGGCTTTACCCTGCGGGCGGTGCTTGATCTGGCCCTGCCGGATGCAGAGGTGACGGTGTGCGAACTGATCCCCGAAATCGTCGCGTGGAATCGTGGCCCGCTTGCCTCTTTGGCGGGCAACCCGCTTGGCGATCCGCGCACGCGGGTGCTGACCGCCGATGTGCAGGCGCATCTGGCCCAGACGGACACGGCCTATGACCTGATCCTGCTCGATACGGATAACGGACCTGACATCCTTGTCCGGACCGAAAACACCGGGCTTTATGACGGCAGCGGTTTTGCCCTGGTTGAAAAGGCCTTTGCGCCCGATGGCGTTGCGGCCTTCTGGTCGGCCACCGCATCTGCGGATTTCGAGCGCAGGCTTTCGGCCCGGCCATGGCTTTGGGTCCGGGATGACATTCCCCTGATCCCTGGCCGGGTCGATGCCATGCATCACATCTATTCATGCAGTCGGAATGCAGCGGCCCTCGGGGTGCGCAAAGCGGCCTGACGGGCAGGCCGGGCCGCGTCGATCTGATCCATCGCGGTGATGCCCGGCCACGCGCTGCGGTTCCCCGTGACGGTGCCACACGGTTTTTTCTGCAAAAACGCCCGTGTGGCACGCCTTTGGGCCTGGACCTGTCCCATGGTGGCGGGTGCTTCAATCCGCTTCGACAAAGACCTCGTCGCGCTTTTTGCGTATGGTGGGCAAGAGCATGATCACCAGCACCAGCACCGTCAGGACCAGCAGCGTCAGGCTGATCGGCCGTGTCAGAAAGACCGTCGGATCGCCACGGCCAAGGATCATCGCGCGGCGCAGGTTTTCTTC
>JALOSF010000144.1 GCA_025458525.1 Cypionkella sp.
AGAAACACAGGTCTCTACAATTCATGTGCTCATGTCTCCAAAGAAACAAGAACCCACAAACCGTGAAGCTTTACCCTGGATCATCGATCCGCCAAGCTCACGCCCAACTTCTCTACCAGGTCAGATATGCAAACAGTCAAACGCCGATGCGCCCAAACCGCCCACATATCCCTTCATCACATTTCAATTTTCAAAGAGCAAGAAGACAAAACAAACTCGAGTCGCTAATTCCTTAGCGTTTCCCGAACCGCCGCATCTTCAGATTTTTCCGAACTTCCGCTTCGTTTTCTGCGCTGCTTTCGCTTTGCTTCGTCTTCGCTTCCGTCCGTCACCGTCGCTGTTTCGCTTCGGTGAGGCGGTATTTACGGAGGGAGCGCGGCGCCCGCAAGAGGAAAAAACGCATGACGTCGCATTTTTTTCACAAAGCCCAAAAAACGCTCAAAATCTTGGGGTTGGTGAAATTTCCGACACAAGGGGCGCTGCATTGCGGCAATTTTCTTGCGCATGCAGAACCGCTTTTCCGCCGCCGGCACGGATATCCACAGACTCAGGGCTGCGACGCACGGGCCAGCGGCAAGCGAAGCACCAGAAGTGCCGCTACGGCACCCGCATAAAGCAGGGGCTCCATCGGCCAGCCCTTCACCAAGATGACGTAATGCGCCGCACCTGCCACCGCTGCGACATAGGCCAAACGGTGCAAACGCCGCCATTTCACCGGCCCGAGGCGCCGAATCGCCGCATTGGTGGATGTGACGGCGAGGGGAATCATCGCCAGAAGCCCCACCATGCCCAGAATGATGTAGGGCCGCTTGTAGAGGTCACGCAGGATCTCGTCCCAGCGCAGGCCCATATCCAGCACCACCCAGGCCGCAAAATGCATCGCGATGTAAAAGAAGGCCATCACGCCCAGGGCGCGGCGGAACCGGATCAGATTGATCCCGATCCGCCGCAGCGGACTGATGCACAGCGACGCCACCAGAAACTGCAAGCCCCACAGACCAAGGCTCAACTCGATGGCCTTGACCGGATCGGGGCCAAGACGGTTTGTCACGGCGGCCCAGACCAGCCAGACAAAGGGCACAAAGGCCCCGGCCCAGACCACGGCTGTCGGCAGCTTGCGGGCAAAGGCATTGACCGGATCTGTCACGCTCTGGCTGATGGAACGGGCAAACATCAGTAGTCCTTCGACAGGTCCATCCCGGCGTAAAGGCTGGCCACCTGTTCGCCATAGCCATTGAACATCAGCGTATCCTCGCGCCCGGCAAAGATGCCCGCGCCAACACGCCGCTCGCTCGCCTGGCTCCAGCGCGGGTGATCCACCTCGGGGTTCACGTTGCTGTAGAAGCCGTATTCACGCGGGTTCTGCATGTTCCAGGTGGTTTGCGGCTGTGTTTCGGTCAGACGGATGCTGACGATGGACTTGATGGACTTGAACCCATATTTCCACGGCACCACCAGACGGATCGGTGCGCCGTTCTGGTTTGGCATCGGCTCGCCATACAAGCCTGTCGCCAGGATGGTCAGCGGATGCATGGCTTCATCCAGCCGCAGACCTTCGCGATAGGGCCAGTCAAGGCTGGCCGTCTTTTGCCCCGGCATTTCCTCGGGGCGGACCAGGGTTTCGAAAGCCACATATTTCGCGCCGGGCTGCACGCCGACCTTGTTCAACAGATGCGCAAGCTCGAACCCGACCCAGGGAATCACCATCGACCAGGCCTCGACGCAGCGGAACCTGTAAATCCGCTCCTCAAGCGGCGCGTCCTTCAGGATGTCGGCCAGATCATAGGTGCCAGGCCGGTCCACCAGACCGTCAATCTTGACAGACCAGGGATCAGTGGTCAGGAGCCGGGCATTGCGGGCAGGGTCGCCCTTGTCCAGACCGAACTCGTAGAAGTTGTTGTAGGTGGTGATCTCGGAAAAGGTATTGGGCGTCGCATCTGTCGAATAGACGCTTTTGGGAAAGCTGGCCTGCCCAAGCGCCGGACTGGCAAGCAGGGCGGCACCTCCTGCCATGATTTGCCGCCGGTTCAACCACACCTGCCGAGGCGTCACATCCGACCATTTCAATTCGCGCGTCATGCCGGCTCTCCTTTGCTTCTCTCCAACGAAACATGGACGCTTTGCGCGAAAAATCAAAACAAAGCCGCCCGTGCCGTGGTTCTGCCACCAGATCGTCTGCGCTCCGGCTCACGTTACATCACCCCGCGTCACAGGTTCTTGACTGGAAACCGCGCGCGGTCGCGGCTTAGGGCCAAGGCCACCCTTGGCAAGGCGCGCTCACGTCAATGTTGGTCTGATCCAAACGCAAAGCTGCCCCATATACGGAGGGCCAATCAAGGCGATGATCAAACGGGAGTGACCTATGATCCGCAGAACCTTTCTTGCCATGACGACCGCTCTGGCGCTGTCCGCCCCTGCCTTCGCACAAGAGGCGGATATCGTTGACACCGCCGTTGCCGCAGGCAACTTCACCACCCTTGCCGCCGCGCTGACCGCCGCCGGTCTGGTGGAAACGCTGAAAGGCGAAGGCCCCTTCACCGTGTTCGCCCCGACCGACGCCGCCTTCGCCGCCCTGCCCGCAGGCACGGTCGAAGACCTGCTGAAGCCGGAAAACAAGGATCAGCTGACCGCCATCCTGACCTATCACGTGGTTCCGGGTGCTGTTGCCTCGTCCGCCTTGACCGAAGGCATGACCGCAGCAACCGTGAATGGCAAGGAAGTGACCTTCACCCTGGAAGGCGGCCCCAAGATCAACGGCGCCACCATCTCGACCGCAGACGTCGCCGCGTCGAACGGCGTGATCCACATCATCGACTCGGTCATCCTGCCGCCGGAAGGCTGATTCGACTGTTGGGGGGCGCACCTCGCGCCCCCCAAACCCACCGATCGGACCGCTGAGACTTACAGCGGCGAGGCATCAAGCCCTTTCAGACACATCAGCAACGTCTGATAAATTGCGCTGGCAAAACCCTTCTTGCCCCGTTGCAAAGGCGCTGCGTGCCAAAAGCAGAGTGTGAAGAACACGAAGGCAAGCCTGTCCTCGCGCGCCCTGCCCTCACGTTCCACAGCTTGGGCGGAAAACGCCAGCAGATCTTCACCGCCATCATACCCGCGCTCACGGCAGCAAAAGGCCGCGTCGTAGCCATAGGGTCGCAGCCCGGCGTTGTCCCAATCCCAGACGCAACCATCATCGTCAAAATTGGTTGTGTTCAAATCGCCATGGCTGAACACAGGGGCAAATCCGTCCACAAGTGCCTTCGCCCTTGTCAAAGCAGCCTCGGCGCCTTGCACGTCGTTCGCCGCCATATGCTGCTGGAACGCTCTGAGCCCGCGGTTGAGGTAAAGCGGCATCCTCGGCACATCCGCCCGCGATGGGTCAATGGCCGAAAACCTGCGCGCGATGTCATAGCCAACCACGACCGAACCGACAGGCCCCCGTTCCAGAAATTCTGTCTCCATCACGGAAAGCCGCCTGCCGGCCCGCAAGGTGATGACTCTTGGGAAACGCACAACGGGAGACGAAAGCCTGCGCTCCTTTGCGGCCGAATACAACGGACTCGTCAAAGAGCCGGATTGCCCGTTCATATCCGACATGGTCATCCGCCGGGCGTTTCCGACCTTGCCAAGACTGTCATATCTGCCCCGGCCAAGCCACCTTTTGGCAACAATACCCGGGGACCCGAGGCAGAAAAGCAATCTGCGTCTGCCGTCTGGCTGCGACCATCTTGCCGCAGCACCAAACTCTTGAAAAAAACACCCTCCATCTGCTGGGCAGACAGAGGGTGCGCCGCAGCAGCGGCTTCAGGCTGACGCCTTGCGACGTGCCGGTCCAAGGCTCAGTGAACCACAGCCTCCACGGGGCGGGTGCGGCGGGATGCGATCACCCGGTCCCCGATGACAAGCCCTTCTGGCCCAGCGCCAACCACGACCGTGGACCCGTCCAACACATCACCGGACAGGATCATCTCCGCCAGCGGGTCTTGCAGATGCCGCTGGATGACCCGCTTCAACGGCCGCGCCCCGAACACTGGGTCATAGCCTTCCTCGGCCAGCCAGGCCCGCGCCGCGTCGTCAAGCTCCAGCGTGATCTTGCGCGCTGCCAACCGCTTTTCCAGCCGCTTCATCTGGATCAGCACGATCCCCGCCATATCGGCGCGGTTCAGCCGGTCAAAGATGATCTGCTCGTCCAGCCGGTTCAGGAACTCGGGCCGGAAATGGTGGCGCACCGCCTCCATCACCTCGGCCCGTGCCGCCCCCTGATCCGCCCCTTCGGGCAGTTCCGACAAAGCCCGCGCCCCGAGGTTCGAGGTCAGCACGATCAGCGTCTGCTTGAAATCGACCGTGCGGCCCTGCCCATCGGTCAGCACCCCGTCATCCAGCACCTGAAGCAGCACGTTGAACACATCCGGGTGCGCCTTTTCGACCTCGTCGAACAGCACCACCTGATAGGGCCGCCGCCGCACCGCTTCGGTCAGCACCCCGCCCTCGTCATAGCCGACATAGCCCGGGGGCGCGCCGATCAGCCGGGCAACCGAGTGTTTCTCCATGAACTCCGACATGTCGATCCGCACCATGGCCGAGTCGTCGTCGAACAGGTATTCGGCCACTGCCTTGGTCAGTTCGGTCTTGCCCACGCCGGTCGGGCCAAGGAAAAGGAAGCTGCCCAAAGGCCGCCCCTCATCGTTCAGACCCGCCCGCGCCCGGCGCACCGCATTGGCCACCGCGACCAACGCCGCGCGTT
>JALOSF010000069.1 GCA_025458525.1 Cypionkella sp.
GCCAGCTATGGTCTGTTCGGCGCCTTTGCGACGCTTGCGCTTGGCATCAACGTGGCGCTGATCTTTGCCGCGCTGTCCACCATCGGGGGCACGCTGACGCTTCCCGGTATTGCGGGGATCGTGCTGACCATCGGCATGGCGGTCGATGCGAATGTGCTGGTGATTGAACGCATCCGCGAGGAATTGCGCAGCGCAAAATCGCCGGGCCGCGCGGTCGAGCTTGGCTATGAACGGGCGCTGTCCGCGATTGTCGATGCCAATATCACCACCTTCATCACCGCCACCGTGCTGTTTGCGGTCGGGTCGGGCCCGGTGCGCGGCTTTGCCATCACCCTGGGCATCGGGATCATCACGTCGGTCTTTACCGCGCTGTTCGTCACCCGGATCTTTGTCGAGATCTGGATGAACTGGCGCCGCCCGAAAACCATCATCGTATAAGGGACCAAACTCATGGCTTTTCGTCTGCGTCTTGCGCCCGAACAAACGAACATCAACTTTTTCGCCTATCAGCGCGTCACGCTGACGATTTCGGCCTTGATGGTGGCCGCCTCGCTGGCGCTTTGGGGGTGGATGGGGCTCAACTTCGGCATCGATTTTCAGGGTGGCACCACGATCCGCACCGAAAGCACGCAGGCCGTCGATGTGGCCGCCTATCGCGCGGCGCTTTCCGGGCTTGACTTGGGCGATGTGTCGATCACCGAAGTCTTCGATCCCAGCTTTGACGACAACGAGTTCGTGGCCCAGGTTCGCATCGCGGCACAGGACGGGGCCGAGGCGGTGACGCCCGAAACCATTCAGGCGGTCGAGGATGCGCTGAAAACCGTGGACCCGAGTATCACCTTCCCTTCGGTCGAATCGGTCGGCCCCAAGGTATCGGGCGAATTGATCTGGAGCGCGGTGCTGGCGGTGGTGGGCGCATCGGCCGCGATCCTGATCTACATCTGGTTGCGCTTCGAATGGCAATATGCGGTCGGGGCCGTTGCGGCGCTGGTGCATGATGTGATCGTCACCATCGGGGTGTTTGCCCTGTTCCAGATCAAGTTCGATCTGGCCATCGTGGCGGCCTTGCTGACGATCCTCGGGTATTCGATCAACGACACGGTGGTGATCTTTGACCGTCTGCGGGAAAACCTGATCAAGTTCAAGACCATGCCCTTGCGCGATGTGATGAACCTGTCGGCCAATGAAACGCTGTCGCGCACGCTGATGACCACGGGCACCACGCTGATTGCGCTGATTGCCATGCTGATCTTTGGCGGCGACGTGATCCGCGGCTTTGTCTTTGCCATCACCTTCGGCATCGTCATCGGCACCTATTCCTCGGTCTATGTGGCCAAGAACATCGTGCTGATGATCGGGCTGGATCGGTCGGAAAAGCCCAAGAAGGGCACGCCCGACGAATATGCCAATATCGACGCCTGACCCATGCGCCTGACCGAAATCAGCTATGGCACGGCCAAACCGATTGACGGTTACGGTCCGGGTTTCTTTCGCGTAGGCGGCCATGTGTTGCGCGGGGCCTGTCTGATCACGCCTTGGGATGCGGGGCTTTGGGGCGGGTTCGAGGACAGCGAAACGCCCCTGTCGCTGGCCGGAAAGATCGATGTGCTGTTCGTGGGCACCGGGTCCGAAATCGCCCATCCCCCGTCAGCCTTTCGGGCGGCGATGGAGGCGGGCGGAATCGGGGTGGAGGTGATGAATTCACCCGCCGCCTGCCGCACTTACAATGTGCTGCTGTCGGAAGGCCGCCGCATCGCGGTTGCCTTGCTGCCGGTCAGCACGGTCAAGGGCTGATCCGTCGGCTATTCGGCGGCGATGGTGATCACAGGTTCCATCCGGGCCAGTTCATCCGATGATAGATGGCACTTGATCTGATGCCCCCCCGCCAGCACCTGAACGGGCGGCAGAACGGTTTCGCACAGATTGCCCGGCACCTGCGATTTCCAGCGGCAGCGGGTCTGGAATGGGCAGCCCGGCGGCGGGTTCATCGCCGAGGGGATGTCCCCCTCCAGCACGATGCGGCGCTTTTTCACCCGCGTGTCGGCGATCGGCACGGCGGACAGCAGCGCCTCGGTATAGGGGTGATAGGGCGGGCTGAACACTTGATCGGTGGTGCCAAGCTCCACCACATGGCCCAGATACATCACCATCACCCGGTCGCTGAGGTAGCGCACGATCGACAGGTCATGGCTGATGAACAGCAGCGTCGTGTGGTTTTCGCGCTGGATATCCATCAACAGGTCGGTCACCGCCGCCTGCACCGACACGTCGAGGGCTGATACGGGTTCATCCGCCACCACCACCTTGGCGCCCCCGGCAAAGGCCCTCGCGATGCCGACGCGCTGCTTCTGCCCGCCCGAAAGCTGGCGCGGCATCCGCTCGGCAAAGGCGCGGGGCAGTTTGACCATGTCGAGCAGGGTCAGCATCATCGCCTCACGCTCGGCATCCGAAGTGCCCTTCTGGAAGATCTCGAGCGCGCGGATGATCTGGCGGCCCACGGTCATCGACGGGTTCAGCGTGTCGAACGGGTTCTGGAACACCATTTGCAGCTTTGACACCGTGTCGGTGTTGCGCGCCTGAATCGGTGTGTCCTGCACGTTTTCATCAAACAGCATGATCTGGCCGCTGGTCGCGGTTTCCAGCCCCATCAGCACCTTGGCAAAGGTGGATTTGCCACAGCCCGATTCGCCGACGATGGCCAGAGTTTCATTCTCGTGTGCCTCGAAGGACAGCGATTCGTTGGCCTTGACCACTTTGGCCGCGCCACCGCCAAAGGCGCCCGAGGACACTTCGTAATATTTGCGCAGATCGTCCATCCGCAGCACCAGCCGCCCGCGCGGCAGTTTCTCGGTCACGCGGCCCAGCTTGGCCGGCGCGTCCCAGTCGATATCCGTCCAGCGCAGGCAGCGGGTGGCGTGGCGGTCGTGGCCGGGCACCGCGTCCATCGGGATGTCGGCGGCGTTGCACAGGCCGTCCCGGAAATAATCGCAGCGCGGGCCGAAGTTGCAGCCCGGGGGGCGTTCGTGCGGCAGGGGGAAGTTGCCGGGAATCGCGATCAAGGGGTGGCTGTTCTTGTCCGCCCCCGGCAGCGGGATCGAGCGGAACAGCGCCTGGGTATAGGGGTGGCGCATCTGGTCAAAGACCTCGCGCACATTTCCCGTCTCCACCGCCTCGCCGGAATACATCACGCAAAGACGGTCGCAGACATCGAGGATCAGGCCAAGGTTGTGGCTGATGAACAGCATCGAGGTGCCGTATTTGGTGCCAAGATCCTTGACCAGATCGACGATCCCGGCCTCGACCGTCACGTCGAGCGCGGTGGTAGGCTCATCCAGGATCAGGAGCGCGGGCTTCGCCATCAGCGCCATGGCGATGACGATGCGCTGCTGTTGCCCGCCCGACAGCTGATGCGGATAGGCGCGCAGGATTCGGTCGGGGTCGGGCAGGCGCACATCGGCCACGATCTGCCGCGCGAGTTTGAGGGCCGCGTCGCGCGCCATGTTCTGGTGGATTATCGGCACCTCGGCCAGCTGATCGCCGATGCGCATGGCGGGGTTCAGTGAGGCCATGGGTTCCTGATAGATCATCGCGATTTCAGAGCCGCGGATCTGGCGCAATTCGTCATCATTCATCTGCGTCAGATCGCGGCCCTTGAACCTGATGCTGCCGCCGGTGATGCGGCCGTTCTTGCCCAGGTCACGCATGACGGCCAGCGCCACAGTCGATTTGCCGCAGCCGGATTCGCCCACCAGACCCATCGCCTCGCCCGGCATGACGGTGCAGGAAAAATCCATCACCGCCGGGATTTCGCGCAGGCGGGTGAAGAAGGAGATCGAGAGGTTTTCAATCTCGAGGATCGGCTTCGAAGGGTCCCAGTCGGTCATGTGGCGCTTCCTTTGGGAGTTTCGGGGCCGGGGGCGGCCCCCGGACATCTGGACAGAAAAAGCGATCAGTCGCGCATCGATTCCTCCCGCAGCCCGTCGGCGAGGAGGTTGAGGCCAAGCACGAGGCTCATGAGCGCAAGGGCCGGCACGACGGCGGGGTGGGGATAGATCGACAGGAGTTTGCGGCCATCGTCGATGGTGCTGCCCCAATCGGGGGATTCAGGGCTGACGCCAAGGCCGAAGAAGCCGAGCGTGCCCAGAAGGATGGTGGTATAGCCGATGCGCAGGCAGAAATCGACGATCAGCGGCCCACGGGCGTTGGGCAGGATTTCCCACAGCATGATATACCACGCGCTTTCGCCCCGGGTCTGGCCCGCGGCAACGTAATCGCGGGATTTGAGGTCCATCACGATGCCGCGCACGATGCGGAACACGGTGGGCGCATTCACAAAGACGACCGAGACGAAGACGTTCAGAAGGTTCGGGTCCATGGCCCAGATGCCGGTCGGATCGGCGTTGAAGGCAAGGCCGGAATAGGCCCAGAGGCCGATCACCAGCGCTGCGCCGACGTAGAGGTTGCGCTTGGCCGGGGTGGTGAAATAACGGCTGTTGAGCAGCACGCTGACAAAGATCACCGGAAAGAGGAACAGCACGGCGGCCATCGCGATGGGCACGCCGGTTGCGCGGATTTCTGGCGTGACGAGCAGGTAGAACAGCAAGATCACCGGGAAAGCCAGCACGAGGTTCGCAACAAAGCTGAGGCCCGTGTCGAGCTTGCCGCCGAAATATCCCGCAGGCAGGCCAAGGGTGATGCCCACCATGAAGGCGATCACGGTGGCGGCGGGCGCGATGGTCAGCACCCGTCGCGCGCCCATCACCACGCGGCTGAACACGTCGCGGGCAAGGTGGTCGCCACCCAGCAGATACCATTGGTCGCTGTCGGGCACGGCGGTGCCGGGCACCGCGTTCTTCAACCCCGAGATCTGGGCGATCGGGTCGAAGGTGATGATCATGTCGGCAAAGATCGCGGTAAAGACCCAGAACATCACGATGCAAAAACCGATGATGCCGACAGTCGAGTCAAACAGCTTGCCATAAAGCCCAAGGCGACGACGCATCTGGAACGAGACGACGAGTGTGGCGATCAGCGCCGCCCAGACGGGCCAGAACTGGACGGCCATCTTGGCAAAGATTTCGGGCCAGGAGAGGTCTTGCATCTTTGTCTTTCCTCAGCTGAGCCGGATACGAGGGTTCAGGAACACATAGCCGATGTCGGAAATCAGCTGCGTCACCAGCACGACAAAGACCGCGACCACCGAACAGGCCAGCAGCAGCTGTATGTCGTTATTGCCGGCGGCTTGCACCAAGGTCCAGCCGAAGCCTTTGTAATTGAACAGGGTTTCCACAATGACCACGCCGTTCAGCAACCATGGAAATTGCAGCATGATGACGGTGAAGGGCGCGATCAGCGCATTGCGCAGCGCGTGTTTCAAGATCACCTGCGAAAAGGACACGCCCTTGAGCCGCGCGGTGCGGATGTATTGCTGGGTCATCACCTCGGTCATGCTTGCCCGCGTCATCCGGGCGATATAGCCGATGCCGTAAAGCGCGATTGTCATCACCGGCAAGGCGAAGTTCCAGAAGGTGATCTGGTCCATCGCGCTTGTCGCGGTGCCCAGAAACAGGGTGCGCCCCTCGATCCAGCCCCATTCGGCCAGGATGGGCGAGATCCCGGTGGTGGCCGAGGCAAAGAGCACGACAAGAATGACGCCCGAGACATATTCGGGCGTGGCGGTTGTGGCGATGGAAAAGGTCGAAAGCACACGGTCGGTGCGGCTGCCCTCGCGCATGCCCGACAGCACCCCGATGATCAGCGAGACGGGGACCATCACCAGCATGACCCAAAGCATCAGCCAGCCGGTAGAAGCCAGTTTGTCAGAGATCGTGTCGATCACCGGCTCGCGGAACACGGTGGATGTGCCCCAGTCGCCTTGCAGGATGCCGCAAAACCGCGGCGCGCTGGCCGGATCGGCGCCCTCGGCAAGACAGCGACCCCGGGTCACGCCCTTGTCATCGGTGCGCACCCAGCCCGGCACCACGCCCAGCCACTGGCCATAGCGCATCACCATCGACCCGCCGTGCCCGTTGTTTTCGATCCAGGAGGCGACGGCCTCGTCGCTCATGCGCACGGAGCCTTCGGTTCGGGCCAGCTTTTCGAGGTTGGGGGCAAGGTTGGTCAGGCAAAAGACAATGAAACTGAGCGCGAGGGCTGTCAGAAGCATCACGCCAACCCGGCGCAGCAAGAACGCAAGCATAAGTTTTTCCTTCCCTTGCGGAGGATGGCAAAGGCGGCGCGCAGGAACGCAAAGCAGATCGGGGTGGGGGCTGCCCGCAGGCGGCCCCCCTGTTGTGCCGGATCAGGCCGAAAGCGACCACTTGTAATGGTGGTGTTCAAACGACGGGTGCATGTCGATGTTCACCCCGGCGCGCGCATGGCGGTAGAGCGAGCGCCAGAACGGCTGGATGATATAGCCTTCATCCTGAAGGATGGTTTGCAGCGTCACCATCTCGGCCCGGCGGGCATCGGCATCGGCCAGCGCCAGCGCCCGGCCCATGGCGGCGTCGAAATCCGCGTTGGCCATCCCGGTTTCGTTCCACGAGCCGGTGGAAGTATAGGCAAGGCTCATGTTCTGCACCGCAAGCGGGCGGTGGTTCCAGGTGGTGGAGGAGAAGGGGTATTTCTGCCAGTCGTTCCAGAAGGTCGATCCCGGCATGACCGTGCGCTTTACGTTCATGCCCGCATCGCGCAACTGCGCTGCCACCGCATCGGTCGAGGCCGCTTCCCACCCGTCGTCGAGCGAGATCAGCTCGAATTCGGTCTCGGCCAGACCCGCCGCCTCGAGTGCGGGTTTCAACCCGGCGACATCCACGGTCTGCTTGGGGATTTCCGCATATTCGGGGTGGACCGGGCAGGCGTGGTGGTTTTCCGCCGTGGTGCCCAGATTGTTGTAACCCAGTTCCAGCACCACCGCCGGATCGACCGCGCGCTGGATCGCCTGCCGGACAGCCTTGTCCTTGTAAAGGTCGCTGTTGGCCGAATTCATCCGCATCACGATTGTAGAGGCGGTCACCGCCTCGAGCTTGTTCCAGCCAAGGCCATCCAGCACATCGATGAATTCGCCGGTCGATTCATAATTGCAATCGATCTCATCCGACCCTGCCAGCGCCACCATGGCCGCCGGATCGGTGCCAAAGTCGATGTAGTGGATTTCGTCCAGCGGCACGGTGCCGCCCCACCAGGCATGATCGGCATTGCGCACCAGAATGGCGCGCTGGCCGACCGAAACCTCGCGCGGCAGATAGGGGCCGGTGCCGATCGGGTTGGCCGAAGGATCGGACCCATCGACATAGGACGAATGCACCACCGCCGCCGGGTAATCGGCAAGGTTGGCCACGACCGCCACATCCGACATCGACATGTTGAGCTGGACGGTCATGTCGTCAACCTTTACCACCGCGCCGTCCCGCAGCGCTTTTGTCGTCTCATCCACCAGCCCAAGGAAGCGCGAGGCCATTGCATTGCCCTCGACCGAAGCATCGGTCCAGCGGGTGAACATGCGCACCACATCATCGGCGGTGAAGGCGTCGCCGTTGTTCCATGTCACGCCGGGGCGCACCTTCAGCGTGTATTGGGTGGCGTCGGCATTTGCCTCCCAGCTTTCCAGCAGGCGGCCTTCAAAGCTGCCATCGGCGTTGTATTGCACCAGATATTCAAGCCAGCCGCGATAGACGTTGGAAATATGCGGCCAGTCGGCGGTGCGCGGGTCTTTTTGTGCCTTCACTTCCATCCCGACGCGCAGGATGCCGCCGGTCGCGGCGGCCTGGGCCTGGACCGGGGCTTCAAGCCCCAGAAGCCCATAGGCGAGGGGTGTTGTCACCCCGAGGGCGGTGGCACGTGTCAGGAATTCGCGGCGGCTGAGTTTGCCGGCGCGCACCTCGGCTGCAAGCATGGGTGCAGCCGGATGCAGCTTGCGGGTCGGTTCGGTCATCGATGTCTCCCTGGATGGCAAGGCCATCTTGTTATCGTTGGCTTTGGCGCCGGACTGCTGCCTGCGGGGACCTGTCCGGTCTTGATCTTGCCCGCCCCTCTGTGTGGGCAGGTCACGGACCATTGCGCAACACTTTGGCCGCGAGGTCAACGCCGGAACTCGCCGCTCGCTGCAAGATTTGCGACATTCGCCGTCTGGAATGACCTTTTTTGCCCGCGCGATGGCCCCGCGCGGGGGGCGCGATCACACTTCGCGCCGAAACGCGGTGGGCGAGCGGCCCGTCAGGTGCTGGAACGAGCGGGTGAAATAGGCGGGCGAGGTGAAGCCAAGCGCCTCACCGATCTTGGCCACCGGCATCCGGGTTTCGGCCAGCAACTTGCGCGCCTCGAAGATGCGGCGGTCTTGCAGCACCTCGATCGCCGAGCGCCCGCAAGCGATGCGGCAGCAGCGCGTCAGGTGGGTCGGGGTGACGCCAAGGGCCGCGGCAAACTCGCCCACCCCGGTGCCCCTGCGGAACTCCTGCTCCATCAGCGCGGTATAGCGCGCGACCAGACGGCGGGCGGCATCGGGCTTGGTCGCCTCTGGCGCCGCCTTGACGGTCTGGCGTTCCAGCCAGACGCCCAGCAGGCCAAGGTAATGCCGCGTCGCGCGGTCATGGGCGGGGATGTCGCTGTCCATCTCGCGCTGAAGCTGGTCGAGGATGACATTCACCTCTTGCTGGGCATGCACTTCGCGAATGCGCAGGTGCTGGGCGGTCTCGGGCAGGGTCACGGTGGTGTCGCGCCCGAAAAACACAGCCGTTCCAAAGACCTGCGGGCCGACCTCAAAGCCGTGCATCACGCCGGGCGGAATAAAGACCGCGTTGTGCGCGGTATAGCCGCGCGTCACCCCTGCGATGGTGATGCGCCCCTGGCCCTTGGTGAACCACAGGAACATCGGCTCTGAAATCGCCCGCATCGCCTCGACCCGCCAGCGACCGCCCGAGGCAAGCCGCGGAATGGCGATGACGCGCAGTTGGGAAAGGACGGGGTCTTGGATCATTCTGTCCTGCTGCCTGATGTTTTCCACAGATAACCAGCCCATCGCAGGCAACCCAAGCAAAATTATGACCTTCTCCACAACTCATGCGCGTGCCTGTGGATAAGTTTGACGCTGTCGGCACAAATCGGCTCAGGTCAAGGGCCATTCGCGCCAGTCGCGCATCCGGCTTCTGAACCAGGTGCGTTGGCGTTTGGCATATTGCCGGCTGGCCAGCTTGGCGGCCGCCACCGCCTGATCGAGCGTGATCTCGCCGCGCAGCGCCGCCATCAGGTCTGGCGCGCCGATGGCGCGGGCGGACGGGCGCTCGGGCCGCCAGAAGGGCGCCTCGCGCCGGACCTCCTCCAGCGCGCCTTGCGCCATCATCTGGTCAAAGCGGCGGTCGATGCGGGCGTTCAGCCAATCGACCTCGGGGCGCAGCACCAGCGCCTCTGCCCTATCCAGCGGCAGCAACGGGGCAGGGGTGGCCGCCTGCCACGCGGCCAGCCCGCGGCCGGTTGCGCGCAGCACCTCCCAGGCGCGCTGCACCCGCGCGCCATTGGCCAGATCGATGCGCTTGGCGGTGGCCGGGTCCAGCGCCGCCACCATCGCGCCCGGATCGGCGGCGCGCAGCGCATCGGCTTCGGCCCGCACCTCGGGCGGGATCGGCGGGATTTCGGCCAGACCCTCGGTCAGCGCCAGAAAATAGAGGCCCGTGCCCCCCACGATCACCACCGGGCGGTCCAGCAGCCCCGTCACGTCGCGCAGCCAATGGCCGACCGAATAGGCATCGTCGCGCCCGACATGGCCATAAAGCGCATGGGGCAGCGTTGCCTCATCGGCCTGCGACGGTCGCGCGGTCAGCAGGCGCCAGCAGCCATAGACTTGAAGCGCATCGGCATTCACGACCAGCCGCCCGTCGCGCGCGGCAAGCTCCATCGCCAGCGCCGATTTGCCGCTTGCGGTCGGCCCCGCGATCAGGACCGGCGCCTCGCGCGAGACTGTGTGAAGCCGTGTCATCTGTTCCCAAAATTCCGCCGCTGCGTGCCGCAGGGCAAAGCCCGCGCAGCGCCGCCCCGTGACAGGTTGAACCCGCCGCCGTTTTGCGACATTTTGCGCTGCAGTCCAATTGCAAAACGAAATACGGGGAAAGCCAATGACCACAGCGGCCGAGAGGGGCGGTGTGAAATACAACCGCGTGATGCTTAAGATCTCGGGTGAGGCGCTGATGGGCGATCAGGGCTTTGGCCTGCACCCGCCAACGGTGGAGCGCGTCGCGCGCGAGATCAAGGCGGTGCATGATATGGGCGTCGAGATTTGCATGGTGATCGGGGGCGGCAACATCTTTCGCGGGCTGCAAGGCAGCGCGCAGGGGATGGAGCGCACCACCGCCGATTACATGGGCATGCTGGCCACCGTGATGAATGCGCTGGCGATGCAGGCCGCGCTCGAATCGCTTGGGGTTTACACCCGCGTCATCAGCGCCATTCCGATGGATCAGGTCTGCGAGCCCTATATCCGCCGCCGCGCCGTGCGCCATCTGGAGAAAAAGCGGGTCTGCATCTTTGCCGCGGGCACCGGCAACCCCTATTTCACCACCGACACGGCGGCGGCGCTGCGCGCAAGCGAGATGGCCTGCGAGGCGATCTTCATGGGCAAGAATGTCGATGGCATCTATGACAGCGATCCCAAGACCAACCCCGATGCCAAGCGCTATCGCGACATCACCTATGACGATGTGCTGCGCAAGAACCTCAAGGTGATGGATGCCTCGGCCATCGCGCTGTGCCGCGACAACCGGATGCCGCTGGTGGTCTTTGCCCTGTCTGAACCGGGCGGGTTCAAGGGGGTGATGGCGGGGCAGGGCACCTATACGATCGTGCATGATTGACCCGCCCCGGCGGCAAGGCCGGTCGGCGGTCGGGGGCTATACCCCTGCGCTGCCATCGCATATAGAAACGAAAACGCCCGCGGATGGCTGGTCTGCGGCGCGCTGACGAAGGAAAGACACCATGGCTGACGATTTCGAACTGGACACCGACGACCTTGCCCGCCGCATGGATGGGGCGATCAATGCGCTGCGCACCGAATTTGCGTCCTTGCGCACCGGGCGCGCCTCTGGCTCGATGCTGGAGCCGATCCAGGTTGACGCTTACGGCCAGATGACGCCGATCAACCAGCTTGGCACGGTCAACGTGCCAGAGCCGCGCATGGTGACGATCAACGTCTGGGACAAGGCGATGGTCGGCAAGGTGGAAAAGGCGCTGCGCGAGAGCGGCCTCGGCATCAACCCGCAGACCAATGGCACCATCATCATGCTGCCGATCCCCGAACTGAACGAACAGCGCCGCAAGGAGCTGACCAAGGTCGCGGCCTCTTATGCCGAACATGCCCGCGTCGCCGTGCGCAACCTGCGCCGCGACGGGATGGACAAGATCAAGAAGGCGCAGAAGGATGGTCTGTCCGAGGATGACGTGAAGTTCTGGGAAGCCGAGGTTCAGGACATGACCGACAAATACATCAAGCTGGTCGATCAGACGCTGGAAAGCAAACAGGCCGAAATCATGCAGGTGTGACGCCCGCCGCTTGCGACGGGCCGACAGGTCCGGTTTTGGTCTTTGACATCCGGCCGCCCGCCGGACCGATCTGCGAAAAGAGGGACAGCGCTTGGCTTCCACCGATACGGCACCCCCAAAGCATCCCCGCGCCGCGGATCATGTCGCCATCATCATGGACGGCAATGGCCGCTGGGCCACCAACCGGGGCTGGCCGCGGCTGGTGGGCCACCGCAAGGGCGCCGAGCGGGTCAAGGAAATCGTGCGCTGCGCCCCCGAACTTGGCATTCGCTGGCTGACGATCTACGCCTTTTCCACCGAGAACTGGAAACGCTCCACCGAGGAAGTGGTCGGCCTGATGTCGATCTTTGCCCGCTACATCGAGCGCGAGGCAGACCGGCTGGCGGTGGAGGGGGTGCGGATGCGCTTTATCGGCGACCGCAGCCCGCTGAACCCCAAGCTGCGCAGCCTGATGGACGGGATCGAGGCGCGCACCGCGGGCTTTTCGCGGCTGAACCTGACGGTTGCGATCAACTATGGCGGGCGCGATGAGTTGACCCGCGCGATGAAGGGCATCGCCGCCGATGTGGCCGCGGGCCGGCTTGCGCCCGATCAGGTCAGCGATGCGCTGATCGCCTCGCGGCTCGATACCGCCGATCTGCCCGACCCCGACCTCGTGATCCGCACCAGCGGCGAGACGCGGACCTCGAATTACCTGCTGTGGCAGACGGCTTACGCCGAATATGAATTCACCCCGACGCTCTGGCCCGATTTCACCCCGGACGAACTGTCGCAGATCCTGTCGCGCTTTGGCACGCGCGAGCGGCGCTTTGGCGGGGTGGCGACAGCATGACAGAGGCGATTGCCCGCTGGGGGGATTTGAAAAAGCGCGCGATTTCCGCGGTGTTCATGCTTGTGGTGGGCGCGGCAGAGCTTTGGCTGGGCGGCATCACCTTTTCCTTCCTCGTCTTTGCCCTGACCGGCGTGATGTTCTGGGAATTGGCCAATATCACCGCGCCGCGCCGCCGCCGCACCCCGATTGCGGTCGGGGTGATCGCGGCGGCCTGCCTTGCGGGGGCCGAGATCTTTCGCGACGATCTGGCCAGCACGCTGTTGATCCTGCCCGGGCTGGCACTGGCGCTGACGCCGCGGCGCAACCGGCGGGTGGCGACGGTTTACGGCATCCTGATCATGGTGGCGGGCTATGGCATGATTGAATTGCGCGGCACCGGCACGCCCGCGATCCTGTGGCTGGTCAGCATCGTGATCGTGTCGGATGTGGCGGGGTATTTCGTCGGGCGGCTGGTGGGCGGGCCGAAGTTCTGGCCGGCGATCAGCCCCAAGAAAACCTGGTCCGGCACGGTGGCGGGCTGGATCGGCGCGGTCTTCGTCTCGCTTGGCTTTGTCGCGACGGGGCATGCGCCCTGGATGGCGGTGGTGCTTGCGCCGTTTGTCGCCTTTGCGGGCCAGCTTGGCGATATTCTGGAAAGCTGGATCAAGCGGCGGGCCAAGGTCAAGGACAGCTCCAGCCTGATCCCCGGTCATGGCGGGTTTCTTGACCGGTTCGATGCCCTGATCGGGGCGGTCGTGCTGATCATGCTGCTGGGCTTGTTCACATCCGTGCCGATGCCGCGGCCTTTGGGGGGCTGAGGCGATGCGCAGCATTTCGATCTTTGGCGCGACCGGGTCTGTGGGCGAAAGCACCTATGACCTGATTTGCCGCGCGGGCGGGGCGGCGGCATTTCGCACCGTGGCGCTGACCGGGGGGCGCAATGTCGCGCGGCTGGCCGAAATGGCGCGGGTGCTGCGGGCCGACATCGCGGTTTGCGCCGATGAAACCTGTCTGCCGGCGCTGCGCGAGGCGCTGGCCGGATCGGGGGTCGAGGTCGCGGCAGGCGACGCCGCCATCGCCGATGCGGCAGATCGTCCCGCCGACTGGGTGATGAGCGCGATCGTGGGCGCGGCCGGTCTTGTGCCCGGCTTGCGTGCCCTGCGCCACGGCCGCACGCTGGCCTTGGCCAACAAGGAAAGTCTGGTGACGGCGGGGCCTTTGCTCATGCAGACCGCACGCGACCATGGCGCGCGCATCCTGCCGGTGGATTCAGAGCATTCGGCGATCTTTCAGGCGCTCGCGGGCGAGGATATCGGCGCGGTGGAGCGTATCATCCTGACCGCCTCGGGGGGGGCGTTGCGCGACTGGCCGATCGAGGCGCTGGCCCGCGCGACCGTGAAAGAGGCGCTTGCGCATCCGAACTGGTCGATGGGGCAGCGCATCACCATCGATTCGGCATCCATGTTCAACAAGGCGCTGGAAGTCATTGAAACGCGAGAGTTTTTTGGGGTCACACCCGAACAGGTGGAGGTGATCATCCACCCCGAAAGCATCATCCACTCGTTGGTGGGCTTTCAGGACGGGGCGATCATGGCGCATCTGGGGGCGCCCGACATGCGCCACCCCATCGGCTATGCGCTGAACTGGCCCGACCGCGCGCCCTTGCCGGTCGCGCGGCTGGACCTTGCGCAACTGGCGACGCTGAGTTTTCGCGCGCCCGACCTTGCGCGCTATCCGGCGCTGCGGCTGTGCCGCGAGGTGATGGCGGCGCGCGGCCTTGCGGGGGCGGTGTTCAACGCCGCCAAGGAAATCGCGCTGGACCGGTTCCTCGACGGCTCCATCGGGTTCATGGATATGGCGGGCGTGGTCGAAGACACGCTTGCCCGGCTTTTGCCCGAGCTTGGCCTTGAAACTGACGTGATGACCCTTGAGGACATCCTTGGCGCAGACCATCTTGCGCGGGTGCGCGCCGCCGAGGCAGCAACCGCCTGCGCGGCCCGCCGTTAACAGACAAAGGATACCCCGTGGATCTGATCGGCCTTATTCCCAGCTTTGGCAGTCTTTTGTGGACGCTGGTTGCCTTTGTCGTGGCGCTGTCGATCATTGTCGCGATCCATGAATATGGCCATTACATCGTCGGCCGCTGGAGCGGGATCCACGCCGAGGTGTTCAGCCTTGGCTTTGGCCCGGTGATCTATGCGCGTGTCGATGCGCGCGGCACGCGCTGGCAGATCGCAGCCCTGCCGTTTGGCGGCTATGTCAAGTTTCTGGGCGATGCCAATGCCGCCTCGGGCAAGGATGGCGAGGCGATCTCGGCCCTGTCGCCCGAGGAGCGGCGCCGCACCATGCATGGTGCCCCGCTCTGGGCGCGGGCGGCCACGGTGGCGGCGGGGCCTGCGTTCAATTTCATCTCGGCGATCCTGATCTTTACCGCCATGGTGCTGTGGAGCGGCGTTGCCACCGAGGAGGCGGTGGTGGGCGAGGTTCCCGCCCTGCCGTTCGACGGGCCGACGCTGCAAGCCGGCGACAAGGTGCTGGAAATGGCGGGGCAGCCGATTGCCGATCTGGCGGCGCTGGTGGCGCTGTCGCGCGCCTTGCCGCCCAGTGAAACCGTGCCCTATGTGGTCGAGCGGGACGGGCAGCGCGTGGCCTTTGACGGACCTTTCCCCTTTCCGCCGCTGGCCGAAGGCGTGCAGCCGCAGACCGCCGCCTTCGAGGCCGGGCTTCAGCCGGGCGATGTGATCGTTGCGGTCGATGGTCGCCCGGTCAGCGCCTTTACCGAGATGCGCGATCTGGTGGGGGCGTCGGATGGGCGCGAACTGCGGCTGACGGTGTGGCGCGCGGGCGAGACGTTTGACACCATGCTGACGCCGCGCCGGATGGATTTGCCGCGCCCCGAGGGCGGGTTTGAAACGCGCTGGCTGATCGGCTTGACCGGCGGCATCGGGTTTGAACCCGTGACCCGCACCCCCGGCCCGCTGGAGGCGGTGGGGATCGCCGCCGAACAGTCGTGGCGGATTGCCACCACCTCGCTGTCTGGCCTCTATCACATGGTGACGGGCGCGATTTCCAGCTGCAACCTGCGCGGCCCGATCGGCATCGCCGAAAGCTCGGGTGCTGCGGCGAGCATGGGGGTCGAAAGTTTCGTCTGGTTCATCGCGATGCTGTCGGTGGCGGTCGGATTGATGAACCTGTTCCCGATCCCGGTGCTGGATGGCGGGCATCTGGTGTTCCACGCCTATGAGGCGGTGACGGGCAAGCCGCCGTCGGACCGGGCCTTGCGCGGCATGATGATGGTAGGCCTTGCCTTGTTGCTGTCGCTCATGGTCTTTGCGCTGACCAATGATCTGTTCTGCCCCTGAGCGCGCCATAATCGAGCCATATTCCCCTGTTATCCATCGCGGTGAACGCAAGGGGAGTGTGCCATGCAACTGGTTCGGCAAGGATATCGCGGGCTGTCGTTCCTGGTCTGGCTGAATGCCGACCGGATCTTCACGCTGGGCACTGTCGTTGCGGGCCTGCTTGCCGGTGCCTTTCTGGGCACGGCGCTGATGCAGCACTGACCCCGCCTTGCACCGCGTTGGGCTGGGCGGCCAAAGCGGCCGCGCCCCGGCTGCAACATCGGTGCAACGTATCGGGATTGCGGAAAGATTTGCCCCTTCAACGCTTTGACAAGCCTGCCGCTTCGGGCTAGTGAAGACACAAGAGTTTGTTGGATATGGGGCATTGTCATGCACGATACAGCGGGTGCTGCGGTTCAGGCCGTGCGTGGTAAGGGGCATGTCCGCAAGCGTTTGATCACGGCGCTTTTCCTTTCCACGGCAACGGTTTCCGGCGCGATCTTCGTGCCCGCCTTCGCGCAGGAATATGCGTTCAATCAGGTCGTGATCGAAGGCAACCAGCTGGTGGACAATGCCACCATCCTTGGCTTTGCAGGAATCAGGCGCGGCGAGGTTTTGACCCAAGGCGGGCTGAACGACGCCTATCAGGGTCTGGTCCGGTCGGGCCTGTTCGAGACGGTCGAGATCGTGCCGCAGGGCAGCCAGCTGGTGATCCGCGTCAAGGAATATCCGATCATCAATGTCATCAACTTCGAGGGCAACCGCCGTCTGAAGGATGAGGATCTGGCCGAGGTGATCCAGTCGCAACAGCGGCGGGTGTATTCGCCCTCGATCGCCGAATCCGATGCCGCCGCGATTGCCGAGGCCTATCGCGCCCGCGGCCGGATTGCCGCCACGGTGGAGCCAAAGCTGATCCGGCGCAGCGGTGGTCGGGTCGATCTGGCCTTCGAGATCACCGAAGGCCGTGTGACCGAAATCGAGCGGCTGTCCTTTGTCGGCAACCGCGCCTTCAGCGACCGGCGGCTGCGCCA
>JALOSF010000070.1 GCA_025458525.1 Cypionkella sp.
TCACCAGCTTCAAGCATTTCATGGCCTACAAGGGCGCCTTGATGGTGAATGACGACGAGCTGTTCGCCTCCTTCACCCGGGTGGGAGAGGTTGGCGGGCTTGCCATGGTGCATGCCGAGAACGGCGATATCGTGGCGGAACTGACCACAAAGCTGCTGGCGGCGGGCAATCGGGGCCCCGAGGCGCATGCCTATTCCCGCCCGCCGCAGGTGGAGGGCGAGGCGACCAACCGCGCCATCATGATCGCCGACATGGCGGGCGTGCCGCTCTATGTCGTGCATGTGTCCTGCGAGGAGGCGCATGAGGCGATCCGTCGTGCCAAGGCCGCCGGCAAGCGGGTCTGGGGCGAGCCCTTGATCCAGCACCTGACGCTGGACGAGACCGAGTATTTCCACCCCGACTGGGACCATGCCGCGCGCCGTGTCATGTCGCCCCCGTTCCGCAACAAGCAGCACCAAGACAGCCTTTGGGCCGGGTTGATGTCGGGCAGCCTGTCGGTGGTGGCGACCGATCACTGCGCCTTTACCACGGCGCAAAAGCGGTTCGGGCGCGATGATTTTTCCAAGATCCCCAATGGCACCGGCGGGTTGGAGGATCGTCTGCCCATGCTCTGGACCCAAGGCGTGGGCACCGGGCGGCTGACGCCCAACGAATTTGTCGCCGTCACCAGCACCAACATCGCCAAGATCCTGAACTGCTATCCGAAAAAGGGCGCGGTTCTGGTGGGGGCCGATGCCGACCTCGTGGTGTGGGACCCGGAGCGGGAAAAGACGATCAGCGCCAGCACCCAGCAATCGGCCATCGATTACAACGTGTTCGAGGGGCACAAGGTCAAGGGCCTGCCCCGGTTCACCCTGACCCGCGGCCATGTCGCCGTGACCGAGGGCGCGATGACCGGGCGCGAGGGCCATGGCAAGTTCGTCGCCCGCGAGGCGCGGCCCGCGATCAACCGCGCGCTGACCCAGTGGAAAGACCTGACCGCGCCGCGCCCGGTCGCGCGGACCGGCATCCCGGCGACGGGGGTGTGATGTCAGGCGGGAACCAGCGCCTCCAGCTCGGGCAGCAGGATCACGCTTTCCTGCTCGTTCGGGTCGGTGCGGGCGATCACGGCGGTGGCGGGGCCGGGACCGGGGTTGAACGGCAGATGCGGCATGTCGGCGGGGATATAAAGCATGTCGCCCGCTGCCACCTCCATCCGGTGTTCCAGCGCGGCACCCCAATACATCACCGTGACCCCCTCCAGCATGTAGATCGCGGTTTCATGCGTGGCATGCTTGTGGGCGCGAGCACGCCCCCCCGGCGGGATCGTCAACAGGTGCATGCAGACGCCGGTGCTGCCGACCGTTTCGGCGGCGATCCCGGCGTTATAGGTAAAGCCCTGCTTGCCGTCATAGGTGCCGGCGGGGCGCAGTTTGTGACAGATCGGCATGAAACCCTCCGGGGCAGGCTGCGGATGCAGGCAAGATATCACCAAAGGGCTTCGGCATGAAGGACACGTTGACCACGGCGCAGCCGGTGATCGAGGCAAAGGGGTTGCAGCTGGTGTTTCAGACCAGAGATGGCCCGGTGCACGCGCTCAAGGACGTGAACCTGACCATCAACCGCGGCGACTTCGTCAGCTTCATCGGGCCGTCCGGCTGTGGCAAGACCACCTTTCTGCGCGCGATTGCCGCGCTGGAACACCCGACGGGCGGCAGCCTGACCGTGAACGGCCTGACGCCCGACGAGGCCCGGCGCAAGCGCGCCTATGGCTATGTGTTTCAGGCGGCAGGGCTTTACCCCTGGCGCACCATCGCGGGCAACATCAAGCTGCCGCTGGAGATCATGGGCTTTGCCAAGGACGAACAGGAGGCGCGGGTGGCGCGCGTGCTCGACCTTGTGGAACTGTCGGGCTTTGCCAACAAGTTCCCGTGGCAATTGTCGGGGGGCATGCAGCAGCGCGCCAGCATCGCCCGGGCGCTGGCTTTTGATGCCGAAATCCTGCTGATGGACGAACCCTTTGGCGCGCTTGATGAAATTGTGCGCGACCGGCTGAACGAGGAATTGCTCAAGCTCTGGGCGCGGACCGGCAAGACCATCGGCTTTGTCACCCATTCGATCCCCGAGGCGGTGTATCTCTCGACCCGGATCGTGGTGATGAGCCCGCGCCCCGGCCGGATCACCGATGTGATCGACAGCCCCCTGCCCCGCGAACGCCCGCTGGACATCCGCGACAGCAAGGATTTCATCGAGATCGCGCATCGCGTGCGCGAAGGTTTGCGCGCGGGGCACGCCGATGAGTGATCGCGCCATCCCCGTGCTGACCGTTGTCGCGGGCATCGTGGCGCTGTGGTATGCGGCCTCGGTCTGGATGAATGCGACATGGGTGTTCGATCAGGCCGAGCGCGCGGGCACGGTCGTGACCTGGGCCGAGGTGGTGCCGCAGACCATGGCGCAAGACCGGCCCCTGCTGCCGCCGCCGCATCAGGTGGCCGCACAGCTGTGGCAGGGCATCACCGGGCAGGCGGTGACATCCAAGCGCAGCCTGGTCTACCACGGCTTTGTCACCTTTCGCGGCACCATGCTGGGCTTTGGGCTGGGCATCGTGCTGGGCGTGTCGCTGGCCATGGCCATCGTGCGGTTCCGGGTGATGGAGCTCAGCGTCATGCCTTGGGCCATCATCAGCCAGACCATCCCCATCGTGGCGCTGGCCCCGATGATCCTGACGCTGTCGAACCAGCTTGGCATCGACAGCCGCGAGGTGCCGAAGGCGATCATCTCGGCGTATCTGTCGTTCTTTCCGGTGCTGGTCAGCATGGTGACAGGGTTGCGCAGCCCCGACCGCATCCAGATCGACCTTCTGGCGACCTATGGCGCCAGCCCGGGTCAGGTGTTCTGGAAACTGCGGCTGCCGGCGTCGATGCCGTATTTCTTTGCCTCGCTGAAGGTGGCGGTGGCGGCGGCGCTGATCGGCACCATCGTGGGCGAATTGCCCACCGGCGCGATCGAGGGCTTGGGCGCGCGCATGTTGATCGGGTCGCAGTTCGGCGAGCCGCTGATCATGTGGGCGGCCCTGTTTGCAGCCGCCATCCTTGCGGGCCTCCTGATCCTTGCGGTCGGGCTGGTTGAACGCATGGCGCGGGCGCGGATGGGGGTGGCGCCATGATCTGGCTGGTGGGGGCCGTCGTGTTCTGGGGGCTGGCCTGGGCGCTGAACGTGTGGCTGGCGGGCAGCCGCATGGGGCAGCGGCGGGCGGGGCGCATCGCGGTGGCCACGCTGTTTGGCGTAACGATCCTTGTGCTGTGGGAAGGGCTGGTGCGCGGCTTTGCCGTGCCGCCGGTGATCTTGCCGGGGCCATCGGTGATCGGGCCGACGATTGCGACCTCGCTGCCGGTGCTTTGGGCCGATTTCGTGCAGACCGTGGTGAAGGGCGCGCTGACGGGCTTTGCCATCGGCACGGCGGCGGCCTTTGTCACCGCCATCGCCATCGACCGCTCGCCGTTTTTGCAACGCGGCCTGCTGCCGATCGGCAATTTCGTCTCGGCCCTGCCCATCGTCGGCCTCGCGCCCATTCTGGTGATGTGGTTCGGCTTTGACTGGCAGTCAAAGGCGGCGGTTGTGGTGGTGATGGTGTTCTTCCCGCTTCTGGTGAACATGGTGGCGGGGTTGCAGGCGACCGACCGGCTGAGCCGTGACCTGATGGCCACTTGGTCGGCAAGTTACTGGCAGGGCCTGTTCAAGCTGCGCCTGCCCGCTGCGATGCCTTTCATCTTCAACGGGTTGAAGATCGCGGCGACGCTGGCGCTGATCGGGGCCATCGTTGCCGAATTTTTCGGCAGCCCCATCGTCGGCATGGGCTTTCGCATCTCGACCGAGGTGGGGCGGCTGGGGCTCGACATGGTCTGGGCCACGATTGCAGTGGCGGCGCTGTCGGGTTCGGCCTTCTATGGGCTGATCGCATGGATCGAATCGCGGGTGACGTTCTGGCACCCGTCACAGCGAGGGTGAATGACTTGAAACCGCCCCCGTCAGAGGGGCTCAACACGGAGGTCTGGAGAATGAAGAAATTCCTGTCCGCAGCGGTGCTTGCCACCCTTGCGACCGGCGCGCAGGCGCAGGATGTGACGCTGCAACTCAAATGGGTGACGCAGGCCCAGTTCGCCGGCTATTATGTGGCCGAGGCCAAGGGCTTTTACGACGAAGAAGGCCTGAACGTCACCATCAAGCCCGGCGGCCCCGACATCGCGCCGACGCAGGTGATCGCGGGCGGTGGCGCCGATGTGATCGTCGAATGGATGCCCGCAGCCCTGGCCGCCCGCGAAAAGGGCCTGCCGCTGGTCAACATCGCGCAGCCGTTCAAATCGTCGGGCATGATGCTGACCTGCCTTAAGGAAAGCGGCATCACCAGCCCCGCCGATTTCGCCGACAAGACGCTGGGCGTCTGGTTCTTTGGCAACGAATACCCGTTCCTGTCGTGGATGAGCCAGCTTGGCCTGGCCACCGACGGCTCGCCCGGCGGGGTGACGGTGCTGAAACAGGGCTTCAACGTCGATCCGCTGCTGCAAAAGCAGGCGGCCTGCATCTCGACCATGACCTATAACGAATACTGGCAGGTGATCGACGCTGGCATCAGCCCGGATGATCTGGTGACCTTCAAGTATCAGGATCAGGGCGTGGCCACGATGGAGGACGGGCTTTATGTGCTTGAGGAAAACCTCAAGGACCCGGCCTTCGAGGAGAAGATGGTGAAATTCGTGCGCGCCAGCATGAAAGGCTGGAAATACGCCGAAGAGAACCCGGACGAGGCCGCGATGATCGTGCTGGAAAACGATGAAACCGGCGCGCAGACCGAAAGCCATCAAAAGCGCATGATGTCCGAAGTGGCCAAGCTGACCGCCGGATCGAACGGCGCGCTGGACCCAGCCGATTACGAACGCACCGTGGCCTCGCTCTTGTCGCCCGGTTCCGACCCGGTGATCTCGAAGGCCCCCGAAGGCGCCTGGACGCATCAGATCAGCGACAAGGCCCTGCAATAAGCGGCGCAGGGGGGCGCTGCCCCCCTCAGCCACCGGCAAGCATGGAACAGGCGCAAGCAGATTTGCGCCTGTTTCACATGGCAGATGTCAGTCCAGATGATCCCGGATCCGGCGGACCATCAGCCAGACCGCGATCAACACCACAGGCGTCAGGATCGCAGTCCCCATGCCCTTGCTGATGTTCAGCGCCTCGGTCACGGGATAGATCGCATAGCTGGCCAGATTGATCGCGTAATAGCTGATGGCAACCGTCGAGAGACCTTCGACCGTGCGTTGAAGCCGCAATTGCACATCGGCGCGGCGGTCCATCGATTCCAGCAGTTTCTGGTTCTGCGCCGACCGGTCCACGTCGACCCGCGTGCGCAACAGTTCGGCCGCGCGGGTCGCGCGTTCGGCCATGCGGTTCAACCGGCCTTCGGCCGATTTCACGGTGCGCATCGCCGGATCATAGCGGCGCATCATGAATTCGGCAAAGGTCTGGCGGCCGTTGATGCGGGTCTCGCGCATCACCTCGATCCGCTGGTTCACGATCGCCTCATAGGCGGCGGTGGCGCCAAAGCGGAAGGTGTATTTGACCGACAGGCTTTCCAGTTCCGCCGAGATCGCCAGCAGATCATGCAGCATGGTTTCCGGGCTGCGATCGGTGCCGTCCAGCGCGGTCACCAGATCGGAAAGCCGCGGGTCCAGCGCGTTGAGCCGCGCCGTCAGATGGCGCACCCGCACCAAGCCCAGCATCGACATGGCGCGGTAGGTTTCCACCTCGCACAGGCGCTGCACGATGCGACCGATCCGGCGTTCCGATGTGCCGGGGCGGACAAACACGGCAAAGCGCATGTGCCCGGCCGGATCGATGCGGAAATCCCCCGCCACGATGGCGGCCCCATCGACCACCTTTGACACCGCGAGGCTTTCGCCCACGAACCAGTCTTCCAGCTTGGCTAGCGCCTCGTTCTCGTCCTCGGGCATCGGCTCAACCCGGATCAGCACCGAGCAAAGTCGCTTTCCCGGGGCGGCCGTCAGCCAGTCTTCGGGAAAGACGATGGCCTCGGCCGGGTCAAAGGGGCGCGCCGACACGCCCTTGCCAAAGGCCGAATAGGTCACGAATTCGGTGTGGCTTTCCCATTTCAGGTGATAGCGCCCCATTTCGCCAAAGAAATGTGTGGCATCGGGCTGCGGCTGCGCGCCGCCGTTGCGGGCGATCAGATCAAGCAGATGCGACATGTCGCGGCTGCGGTCCCGGTTCGCCGCATCTTCGGGTTGCTTGATGGCCAGATAGACGGCGGTGCTTGGCACCTCGAGCGCCGGAAACGGGCGGGCGTGCAGCTCGTTCACGATGGCAAAGCGCTGCGGGTGGTCGGCGATCATGGGCATCTGTCACACTCGGGAACGAAGGGGCTTACTGCCACTTAAGCCGCGTTGTTCAAAGGGAAAAGCCTTTTGCCAGAATACTTGGGTATGCCGCCTTGCTGTTGCGCGAATGTCAAAGGCCCCGGCGCTGTGCCGGGGCCTTTGCAGGGTGCGGTGGCTTTGGCAAGGTCAGTCGATCAGCGGCAAAAGCGCATCAAGCGACTTTTTCGCATCGCCATAGAACATCCGGGTGTTTTCCTTGTAGAACAGCGGGTTCTCGATCCCCGAATAGCCGGTGCCCTGGCCGCGCTTGCTCACAAACACCTGCTTTGCCTTCCAGCATTCCAGCACCGGCATGCCGGCGATGGGGCTGTTCGGGTCTTCTTGCGCGGCAGGGTTCACGATGTCATTCGAGCCGATGACGATGGCCACGTCGGTATCGGGGAAATCCTCGTTGATCTCGTCCATCTCCATCACGATGTCATAGGGCACCTTCGCCTCGGCCAGCAGCACGTTCATGTGGCCCGGCAGACGGCCCGCGACGGGGTGGATCGCAAAGCGCACGTTCTTGCCCTTGGCGCGCAGCTTGCGGGTCAATTCGCTGACCGATTGCTGCGCCTGCGCCACCGCCATGCCATATCCCGGGATGATGATGATGCTGTCGGCATCGTTCAGCGCCGCCGCAACGCCTTCGGTGTCGATGGCAATCTGCTCGCCCACGACTTCCATCGCGGGGCCAGCGGTGCCGCCAAAGCCGCCCAGGATCACGCTGATGAAGCTGCGGTTCATCGCCTTGCACATGATATAGGACAAGATCGCCCCCGAGGAGCCGACCAGAGCGCCGACCACGATCAGCAGATCGTTCGACAGCGAAAAGCCGATCGCCGCCGCAGCCCAGCCGGAATAGCTGTTCAGCATCGACACCACCACGGGCATGTCGGCCCCGCCGATGCCCATGATCAGGTGATAGCCGATGAAAAAGGCCAGCAGCGTCATCAGGATCAGCGTCCAGGTGCCGGAGCCTTGCATATACATGACCAGCAGGACCAGCGAGCCAAGGGCCGCGCCTGCGTTCAGCAGATGGCCGCCCGGCAGTTTCTTGGCCTTGCCATCCACCTTGCCCGCCAGCTTGCCATAGGCAATCACCGACCCGGTGAAGGTGATGGCGCCGATAAAGACGCCCAGGAACACTTCGACCTTCAGGATGCTGATCTCGACCCCGACCTTTTGCGCCACCTTCAGCGCAAAGCCGTGCAGATCGGCGAACAGGGCCGGCTGGCCAAATTTTTCGGCACAGACAATCGCGCTCATCACCGGGTCGCAGCGTTCGATCCCGGCCGCGGCGAGGGTGCTGGCAATGCGCGCCATTTCGATCTCGGCGTTAAAGCCGATAAAGACCGCCGCCAGACCGACAAGGCTGTGCATGGCAGCCACAAGCTGCGGCATTTCGGTCATCTGCACGCGTTGCGCCACGACATAGCCGATGGCGCCGCCGATGACGATCATGACCAGCGAGGCAAACCAGTTGCCCGCGCCCGGCCCCATCAGGGTGGCGACAATCGCGAGGCCCATGCCGGTGATGCCATACCAGACCGCGCGCTTGGCGCTTTCCTGACCCGAAAGCCCGCCCAGGGACAGGATGAACAAGATTGCCGCAACGACATAGGCGGCCGTGGTGAATCCGTATTCCATCGACCCTCCTCCTTACGATTTCTGGAACATGGCAAGCATGCGCCGGGTGACAAGGAAGCCGCCGAAGATGTTGATTCCGGCCATGAAAACAGACAGCGCCGCCAGCAGGATCACCAGATACGAGCCAGAGCCGATCTGCATCAGCGCGCCCAGAATGATGATCGAGGAGATCGCGTTGGTGACGGCCATCAGCGGCGTGTGCAACGAATGCGAGACGTTCCAGATCACCTGGAAGCCGACAAAGATCGACAGCACGAAGACGATGAAATGCTGCATGAAGCTGGCCGGGGCCACAAGCCCAAGCGCCAGCATGATGACGGCCCCGATCACCAGCAGCCCCACCTGATTGCGGGTCTGGGTCTTGAAGGCCGCAACTTCCTGCGCCCGCTTCTGCTCGGGCGTCAGTTCGACCGGCTTCGGCTTTGGCTTGGCGGCGGCAATCGCGGCCACCTTGGGCGGCGGTGGCGGATATGTCACCGCGCCCTGATGCGCCACGGTCGCGCCGCGGATCACGTCATCTTCCATGTTATGGGCGATCACACCGTCTTTCTTTGGTGTAAGATCGGTCAGCATGTGCCTGATATTGGTGGCATAAAGCGTCGAGGCCTGTGCGGCCATCCGGCTTGGGAAATCGGTATAGCCCACGATCGTCACACCATTGTCGGTGACGATCTTCTGATCCGGCACGGTCAGATCGCAGTTGCCGCCCCGCTCGGCCGCGAGGTCAACGATCACGCTGCCCGGCTTCATCATGGCCACCATGTCCTCGGTCCACAGCTTGGGCGCAGGGCGGCCGGGGATCAGCGCGGTGGTGATGACGATGTCCATCTCGGGCGCCAGTTCGCGGAACTTGGCAAGCTGCTTTTCGCGGAACTCGGGGCTTGAGGGCGCGGCATAGCCGCCGGTTGCGGCGCCGTCCTGCTTGTCCTCGAATTCGAGGAACACGAAATTCGCGCCCATCGATTCGATCTGTTCGGCCACTTCGGGGCGCACGTCAAAGGCATGGACGATCGCGCCCAGCGAGGTTGCCGTGCCAATGGCGGCAAGCCCGGCCACGCCGGCGCCCACGATCAGCACCTTGGCGGGCGGCACCTTGCCGGCAGCCGTCACCTGCCCGGTGAAGAAGCGGCCAAAGTTGTTGCCCGCCTCGATCACCGCGCGGTATCCGGCGATATTGGCCATGGACGACAGCGCATCCATCTTTTGCGCGCGGGAAATGCGGGGCACCATATCCATCGCCACAACGGTTGCACCCTGCGCCGCGACCTGCGCCAAGAGATCGGGGTTCTGCGCCGGCCAGAAGAAGGAAATCAGCGTCTGGCCCGCCCGCAGCAGCCGGGCCTCGTCGGCCTCTGGGCCGCGCACCTTGACCACCACATCGGCGGCGTCATAAAGCGCCTGCGCCGTGGCCACCACCTCGACCCCGGCCTTCTGATAGGCGGCATCCGAAAACCCGGCCTTGGCCCCGGCCCCGGTTTCAATCACGCAGCTATGGCCCAGCTTGATCAGCTGGGTGGCAGAGTCCGGTGTCATTGCGACCCGGTTCTCGCCGTCAAAAACTTCTTTCGGTGCGCCGATCTTCACGTTCACTCCCCCGTTTCCCAGAATGGCCCCGCCTGTGGCATCCGAAGCCAGCCTCTCTATTGCGGGCCAGATAACACCACGCAAGATTATTTCAAAGACTTCTGCCGGTCTGCGGCATTTCTATCGCAAATTGCGCCCGATCCAGCGCGCCGTGCGGCCGGTCCAGTCGTCAAAGGCCGCACCGAAGGCGAGGCGCAGCACCCGTTCTTCGGGCAAGATGAACCTGTGCTGAATCAGCAGGATGAAGCCAAAGACCAGCGGCACCGCCACGGGCACGTCCCACCACAGGATGGCCCCCGACAAGATCAGGACATCACCCAGATAGATCGGGTTGCGCGACAGGGCGAAAATCCCGCCCGTCACCAGGGCACTGGGCCTGCGCCGCGGGATCACGCTGGTGCGCGCAAGCGTCATCTGCGCCACCGCCGCCAGCATGAGGCAACAGCCAAGCGCCACCAGACTTGCGCCCACCCATTGCCCCGTCGGCCCGAAGAGGCCCCATGGCATCAGCAGATCAAAGCCGCGGACCACCAGAAGGCAGGCCCCCAGCCAGACGGGTGGCAGGTCAAGCATCCGCAGCACGAAACAACACCCCTCCTGAACGGACCCCTGATTGGGCCCGACCCGCGCGACGATGCTGAAGCGAAGGCGGCGGCAAAGGCAATCCCAAAACCGTCGCCCGGCCCTTGCGCTTGGCCGGAGTTTTGGCATGGTGTGGCACCGCCAGAAGGACAGATGATGACCACCGATTTCGCAGCCACCCGCGCTCAATTCCTCTTGCCCGAGGGGATCATCTATCTTGACGGCAACTCGCTCGGCCCGTTGCCGCGGGCAGCGGCGGCGCGGGTCGCCTCCTGCGTGACCGAGGAATGGGGCAAGATGCTGATCCGCGGCTGGAACGCTGCGGGGTGGATGGATCAACCCAGCCGCCTTGGCACGCGCATCGGCCGGTTGATCGGGGCAGAGCCGGGGTCGGTGGTTCTGGGCGATACGCTGTCGATCAAGGTGTATCAGGCGCTTGCCTCGGCGCTCGACATGGTGCCCGGCCGTCGGGTGATCCTGTCCGACACGGGCAATTTCCCGTCCGATCTTTACATGGCCGAAGGGCTGTGCCGCACGCTGGGCCCGGACTACCGCCTGGTGACAGTGGCCCCCGAGGAGGTGGCAGGCGCGATCACCGAGGAGGTCGCGGTGCTCATGCTGACCGAGGTGGATTACCGCACCGGGCGCAAGCATGACATGGCCGCGCTGACCGCAGCGGCCCATGCCAAGGGCGCGCTGGCGATCTGGGATCTTGCACATTCGGCGGGCGCGCTGCCGGTGGATCTGGCCGGGGCGGGCGCGGATTTCGCGGTGGGCTGCACCTATAAATACCTCAATTCCGGCCCCGGCGGGCCTGCCTTCATCTATGTCGCGCCCCGGCATCAGGATGCTGCGCGCCCGGCGCTTTCGGGCTGGCTTGGCCATGCCGAACCCTTTGCCTTCGATCTGCACTATCGCCCCGGCACCGGGGTCGAGCGGATGCGCGTCGGCACGCCGCCGATCCTGCAACTTGCCGCGCTGGAGGCGAGCCTCGACATCTGGGATCAGGTGGATATGGCCGCGCTGCGGACGCGCTCCATCGCGCTGTGCGACGCCTTCATCGCGGGGGTGGAGGCAAGCTGCCCTGATCTTGCGCTCGCCTCTCCGCGCAACGCGGCCGAACGTGGCTCTCAGGTCAGCTTTCGGCATGCGCAGGGCTATGCGATCATGCAGGCGCTGATCGCCGAGGGCGTGATCGGCGATTTCCGTGCGCCCGACATCCTGCGCTTTGGTTTTACCCCGCTTTACACCAGCGACGCCGATGTGAGCCAGGCGGTCGCCATCCTGTCGCAGATCATGGCGAGCGGCAGCTGGGACCGCCCCGAGTTTCACGCCCGCGCCAAGGTGACATGATTCGTCCCCGCCTTCGGTGGGGCCCGCAATGCGGCCATGCCCGACCGCGCCCGGCCGCGGTGTTCAAATCACAGCTTGGTGAAAGTTGATCGCAATGGGCGACCTCCCGCGCAGGGGCTTTGACGTCTCTCGCCCGCTCGGTTAAGGTCAAAGCTATGTCTCTTGGCAGCTTTTGTCAGGGGGAACGTCACTTTACGGGATTTCCAGAATGTCATCTTTCGCAGTCCGGGCCGTGCTTGCCATGACAGTCGCGGCAAGCCTTGCTGCCTGCGTGCCGGCCACGACAACATCTTCGTCCAACGCGGCCCAGCCTGCGATTGCAACACCCGAGCTGCCGACCGAAGGGATGTATCTGGCGACATCCGACAACGGGTTCAACGTGCCTGCGGTCGATCCGGCCAAGGTGCCGCAAGAATTCCAGCGCCAGATCGTGGACTTCCCCTCGACCGAGGCGCCCGGCACGGTGATCATCAACCCGGCGACCAAGCATCTTTATTTCATCACCGGCAACAACAAGGCGATCCGCTATGGCATCGCCGTCGGCAAGGCCGGTTTCCAATGGTCGGGTGAGGCGCTGGTGACGAACCGTCGCAACTGGCCGACCTGGACCCCGCCGCCCGAGATGATCGAGCGCAAGCCCGAATTGTCGAAATGGGAAAAGGGGCAGCCCGGCGGGCCGAGCAATCCCTTGGGCGCACGCGCCCTGTATCTGACGACAAACGGGGTCGATTACGGCTATCGCATCCACGGCACGCCGGAATGGTGGTCGATTGGCAAGAACGCCTCGTCGGGCTGTATCCGCATGATCAATCAGGATGTGATCGATCTGTTCAACCGCGTGCCGGACAATGCCAAGGTGATCGTCTTGACCGCAAGCGGCGAGATGCCCAAGGGTCTGACCCTGCCACCGCCTGCCCCGCGCAAGACAAAGCCCGCGCCTGCGCCTGCGGTCGCCTCTGCCGCCGATGCCGCGGCAACGCCCGCCCCCGCGGCCATGGTTGGCCCGATGTCCACCGCGCCCGGGGCAACGGGTCCGGTCACGCCGACGCCTGCGCCGGGTGCGACCCCCGCTGCGGTGACACCGGCCCCCGCGGCCACCACACCTGTGCCGGCGACACCCGGCGTGACGCCTGCCCCGGCCCTGGCCCCGACCGTGCCCACGGCGCCAAAGCCGGTGGCCCCGGCAACGCCCGCCGTGGTGACACCGGCGCCCGTCACACCACTCCCGGGAACACCTGCCCCCGTGACAGCCGCGCCAACGGTCTCGGCACCCGCCACGCCTGCGGTCAAGCCTGCGGCACCGACCTGCGCCGTGCCTCTGGTCAACGGCCTTTGTCCGCAAGGCTGACGCGACCGGCCTTGCCTGGTCTGAACGCGCGCATCCCCGATGCGCGCGTTTTGCATTCGGGCCTCTGGCTCAGGCCAGCCAGCGGTCGTAATCGCTGACCAACAGATGGGTCGGGGCCACGTCCTCCTCGATCTCGGCAAAGCGGCCGATCGGTTCGACAAAGATGTTGTCGGTCAGATCATCGTTGACGGTCGAGACCTCGCCGATCAGCACATCCCCGCCCTCGCCCCAGAACGCATGCCAGTCGCCCGGCATCAGGGTGACGCTTTCCCCCGGCGCCAGCTTCAGCTTTTCGCCGGGGCCATAGCGCCGCTCGATCCCGTCGCAGCGCACCACGCCGCCGCGGTCGCGGGCGAAACGGCCCTGATCATCGCTGCCATAAAGCTCTACCACCAGCGTCGCCCCGCCGCGGTTGATGATATCCTCGGCCTTGATCACATGGGTGTGCATCGGCGACAGCTGATCTTGCCGGCTGATCAACAGCTTTTCGGCATAGCACATGCCGCCGCCGCGCCGCAGATCGGCCAGATCGCCGTTGCGCAGGGTGAACAGGAACAGGCCCATCTGGTCGAACCGGCCCTGCCCGTAATCGGTGATATCCCAGCCACAGCGCCCCTGAATGACGCGGGCGGCTTGCGGGGCGCGCGCCTTGAACTGTTCGGGCGTCCAATAGGCAAAGGGCGGCAGCACAAAGCCATATTGGCGGATCATGTCATCCGCGGCCGCCATGATGTCGTTGATCCGGCTTCGTTTCATCTGTCCCGCTCCCGTGGTTTTCGCGGGTATCTAGGCGCAAGGCTGGCCCTGCGACAAGCGGGTTTTGCGCAAGAACCGCCAGGTCAGCGCCGCCCCTGCCCCGGCAAGGGCCAGGATGAACCCCGCCCAGACCCCGGCCGGGCCGAACCCCAGCGGATAGGCCAGCGCCCAACCCAGAGGAAGCGCGACCGGCCAATAGGCAATCGCGGAAACCAAGGCCGGCCAGGCGGTATCGGACAGCCCGCGCAACGCCCCCAGCATGGCCGATTGCACCCCGTCAAAGATCTGCATCGGCGCAAAGACCAGAAAGATCGCTGTGGCCAGCGCCACCACCGCCGGGTCATCGGTGATCAGGCGGGCGATCGCCTCCCCCCGCAAGGCAAGCACCAGCGCCGCCCCGATCAGCCAGATCAGCGCGACGCCAAGCGCGGCAAAGGCGATTGCGCGCAGCGCCCTGTCATTGCCCGCGCCCCGTTCTTGCGCCACGCGGATCGCAACCGCCCCCGCCACGCCCAGCGGCAACATGTAAAGCAGCGCGCCCACCGATTGCGCCACCTGATTGCCCGCAAGCGCCACCGCGCCAAAGCCGCCAATCATCAGCGTGGCCACCCCGACCGAAGCGGTCTCGACCACATACATCGCGCCCAAAGGCGCCCCCTCGCGCGCGGTCGCCCCCATTTCGGCAAGATCGAGCCTGCGCCGCAGCCGCAACCGCCGCATCGACGGCGCAAGGCGCCACCAGCCAAAAGCCGCAAGCAGGGCCAGCGTCTCGGCCAGAAACGAGGCAAGCCCCGCCCCCGTCAGCCCCAGCTGCGGCAAGGGCCCGATGCCCCAGATCAGCGCATAGTTAAGCGGCACATTGATCACCACCGCCAGAAAGGCAAAAGCCGTCCCGAGCCATGGCTTGTCCACCGCCTCGAAGGCCGATTTGAACGCGGTCAGAATGGAAAACGGCACCAGAAAGGCCGCGATCCAGCCCCAATAGGCGGGCATGGCGGCCAGCACCTCGGGCGGCTGGTTCAACAGCGGCAAGAGCGGCCAGATCGCCGCCATCACCAGCGCGGCCCCGACGCCAACCACCGCCCCCAGCGCCAGCCCGGCGCGCAGGATGCCCGGGATCGCCCGCCGCGCGCCTGCGCCATGCGCCGCCCCGATCCGCACCGACAGCGCCGCCAGCAGACCATAGATCGCGGCATAGAACAGCACCGCCACCGCCCCGGTCAGACCAACAGCCGCCAAGGGCACCGGCCCAAGCGGGGCCAGCATCAGCGAATCGGTGACGCCGATCAGGGTCGAGGCGGCAAGCCCGATCACGATGGGCACGGCCAGACCGAAAAGCGCAGGCACCTCGCGCGCCGCCGCCCGAACCATCGCCTGCATGCCGCCCTGCTCCCCTTTATCCGCCGATGCTCAGGCCCGGCGTGCGGTTGGACCGCCGGGCATCACCGCGCCCTGTTGGCGACGCGCCTCGGCAAAGGCGGCCACCGCCCGGCCAAAAGCCGCGAACAACGGGCGCGACACCGGGTCGGCACCGGCGTTCCATTCCGGGTGCCATTGCACCGACAGGGTAAAGCCCGGCGCATCCCTGACATAAATCGCCTCGGGCGTGCCATCGGGGGCGGTTCCATCGATCACGATGCGCGGCCCGGGCCGGTTGATGCCCTGACCGTGCAGGGTGTTGGTCATCACCTCGGCCGCGCCCATCAGGCGGTGGAACACCCCGCCTTGGGTAAAGCGCACCGGATGGCGCAGGGCAAACTTTTCCTCCAGCGTGCCGTCGGGGGGCATCCGGTGGTTCATGCGGCCGGGCAGATCGCGGATCTCGGGGTAAAGCGTGCCACCCATCGCCACGTTGACCTCTTGAAAGCCGCGGCAAATTCCAAGGATCGGCTGTCCGCGGTCCACGCAGGCACGCACCAAAGGCAGGGTGATCGCATCGCGGTGACGGTCAAAATCGCCATGGGCGGGGGTTTCCTCCTCGCCATATTCGCTCGGGTGCACATTGGGGCGCCCGCCGGTCAGCAGAAAACCGTCGCACAGATCCAGCAACTCCTCGACCCGCACCAGCCGGGGGTCCGAGGGGATGATCAGCGGAAGGCAGCCCGACACCTCGGCCACCGCTTCGGAATTCATCGTGCCACCGGCATGGACCGGATAGCTTTCGTTCAGCAGGCTCATGTTGCCGATGATGCCAACCACCGGGCGGCGCGCGAAAGACGACATCATGTGACAGGGCCGGATGCAATGCTCATGGCCGAAAGATAGGCGCATTTCGCCGCAGGGCCAAGCCCGCAGCAGCGCACAGCAGCCGCGCGCAACGGTGCAAGTGCCGCATTTTCCCGCAAGTCACGCCGCCGTGACTTGCATTTGGGCAGGTGCTGCGCCCTGATGCGGGCCCGCACAGGAGACATCGCCCATGACCCAGACCGCCACACCGCTTGCCCCCCTCCTCGCCCTTCTGGTCGCGCTTGCCGCCGCAACTGCCCTGGCGCAGACCGGCGATCACGGCGCGCATGGGGCGGGCCACGCAGGACATGGCACCGCAGCCGCGACAAGCCCGTCCAGCGCGGCCTTTGCCGAGGCCAATGCCCGCATGCACAGCGCGATGGCCGTGCCGCTGACCGGCGATGCCGATGTCGATTTCATCGCCGGGATGATCCCGCATCATCAGGGCGCGGTGGACATGGCGCGGATCGTGCTGGAACACGGCACCGACCCCGAGGTGCGCAAACTGGCCGAAACCATCATCGCAAACCAGGAGGCCGAGATCAAATGGATGACCGACTGGCTGGCCAAGAACGCCAAGGCGAACTAACGACGCCGGGGCTGCGCCAAGGTTTCGCGGACTGATCGCGCGGCCCTAGCGCCCCGCGATCACCTGTGCCGCGGCGTCCAATGCGCCCGGCCCATGCGCAATGTCCAAGGCCACCATCCCGGCCTGCATCACCGCCAGCGCGCCCAGCGTCATATGCGCGTTCACATGCCCCATATGCGCCACCCGCAGGAA
>JALOSF010000145.1 GCA_025458525.1 Cypionkella sp.
ACCTGTCGATCGTCCGGCGTTCCGGATGCTCAAGGATCGCGGTCAGGGTTTGCCGGGTCAGACACCACCACTGACTGCCCAGATGGGGCACCAGTTCGGCCGGAATCTTGCGGCGAAACCGAACCATGCGTTGGAGCTTGACGTAAGTGTCAAACCACCACCGCTGCTTGCGCCAACTGAAGGGGAACCGCAGGGTAAAGCGTTCGTAATCCAGCCCACCGATGGTCCAGCCCACATCCTCGGTTGTCACACTTTCAATGAAATCGGTCTTGGGCCGTTCATCCAGATAGGCACGCAACTCCTCCACCGGGCGCAGGGGCAGGCAAGAGCCCGACGCCAGATAGACATGCCGAACCGCCGGAAAATCCCGCAGGATAAGCGTTGCCGCCTCTTGGCTGGCGGCCACGATGCCCCAGGTGCCCCATTCACAGGCATGCCGGCCGGAAAACCGCACATTCGAAAGATCGGCAAGATCGGCGACCAGCTTGGCATAGGGTTGGGGGTCCACCCTGCGATCGACATGGATGACGACGGGACAGCCGCGTTCGGCCCAGTGCCGCGCGACCTGCGCTGCGCGATCCAGCGCCGTATGGCACAGCATCACAAAGCCGACCGTCATTTATGCGATCCCTTCACGCCCAGTTTCCTTTGGACATCAGGCCAAGAATTTCAAGCTGACGCCAGTTGATGTATTTCTCGCTCCATTTGCACCACACCTCGGGGTGATTGGACAGCCCTTCTTTATAGGCACGATATTCCGCGCTGTTTGCGTAATGTTCGCCCCGCTGCAATTCCTCGGCGGCCTTTGCGGCAAAGGTATCCAGAAACTTTGCATGCAACAGGACACCCGATGCCTTTTCGCCACCCCACTCATCAAAGGCAAGGTTAAGGCCGCGTGGCAGCATCATATGGGTCGAGCTGATATAGGCATAGGATTTGTGCCATTTGACCAGCGGGATCTTGTTGAGCGCGGGCGCCTTCTTTGGGGCGTCGCCAAAGAAGATCCGGGTTCGTGGGCCCCCCTGGATCCACAGATTGCCAAAGGCGGCATTGCGACTGATCTGATAGTTGCCGCTGTCAAACCACTGCGCAATCTCGAACGGGTCTTGCCCTTCGCGATAGGCCTGATCGGTGATCGGACCTTTTGGATACATGTCGAGCAACATTGCCGAAAAGGTTCTGATCTGGGTCGTATCCAGCCAATCGGTCAGCGCGCGGATGGGCCGCGTTTCGCAAAAGGGATAGACGAAGAATTCATCCGGATCGACGGTCAGGCACCAATGGCCATGGCCATAGCGGCGCAGCAGATGGCTGATCCAATCCATGCCAAAGCGGCTTTTCTTGTAGCTCGCCTCGGTCCGCCACAAGGAAACGTCGGGCTGATCCTTGAGATATTCAAGCGACCCATCGGTGGAGCCGTTGTCCACCATGAAGAAGTGATTGATTCCCAAGTCGCGGTAATAGCGCAAGAAATACGGCAGCCGTATCCGTTCGTTGCGCAGGGTCACGAATGCAAAGATCGCGTTCGCGGGCAACCCGGCAGAGCGGTCGGCGATGCTGGTCAGATTGCGACCGCTTGCCCACGCCCGGTAAAGCAGGCGCCGGCGAGCCCAACGAAGCCGATATGAAGACAGCAAGCCCAAATCAGAACCCGATCCCAGACACGTTCACAACCACATCAACCGGCACAGGCGGGGCCGGGAAACCCGTTACAGAGACGGACACAGCGGCCCAACCTTTACGCTAAAGAATTGATGCCAAATAGTAAACAATCCCCACCCAAATCACGCAAATCCGTTGTGCTTTGTCCTAGATCCACCCACCACGAGACATAAGGCCCAAAGCCTCCAGACGCCGCCAGCCCGACAGCCGTTCGGACTGTGCGCACCACAGCACCGGATCGGAGATGAGCGAGTCGTAGTAGGTCTGATACAGGGCACTGTTTTCAAAATGCTGCTTTCGGGTCTTTTCCTCGGCAGATTTGTCGATGATTTCGGGCAGAAACTTCGTGTGCAACAAGAGGCCAGAGATACGCTCGCCCCCATCCGTGACGTAAACCTCGTTCAACCGCGGTGGCAGCATGGAATGGGTCGAGTTGACATAGGCATAGCGCCGGTTCCAGCGCACAAGCGGGATCTTGTTCAAGGTCGGGGCGCGCCGCGGATCGGCGCCGAAGAACAGACGCCTGCGTGGACCGCCCTGAATCCACAGGTTTCGCATCCGGTCTTGCACCTGCACGGTATAATTGCCGGCGTCGAACCATTGCAGAACCGAAAGCGGATTTCCCCCCGGTTCGATCTGCGCCTCGGACAAGGGGCCCTCGGGGTAAAGATCAAGCATCATGGTGCCCATGGACTCGATCCCCTGATCCGCAAGCCACGCGGTGAGGGCGCGCAGGTTGCGCGTCTGCCAATAGGGGTAAATCAGGATCTCGTCGGCATCGAGGGTCAAGGTCCAGTGCCCGTGGCCATACCGCATCTGAAGCCATGTCACCCAATCAAGACCAAAGCGCGAGCGCCTGTAGCTGGCCGCCGTGTGCCACAAGGACACATCCGGTTGCGCGGCAAGATAGGCGCGGGTGTCGTCAGAGCTGTCGTTTTCGACGATCAGAAAATGATCGACCCCCAGCTTTCGGTGATGATCCAGAAAATGCGGCAGGCGCAGCGCCTCGTTGCGCACCGACATGAAGCACAAGATGTCGTGCCGACGGATCGACCCGGTGCGATCCTTGACAACCTCAAGAACCTTGCGGCTGCGAAAGGCCCGCAACAGGTGGCGCCGGCGCTTGGTCCGAAGACCATAGGCCCGGCGCATCGCCGACAGGACCGCCAACATCTTGCGGACAGGTCCGGTCACGCAGCCTGCCTTATTGTGCGGCTTTCTGTAGCGCGACCATATCGTTCAGATAGGCGCCAAACTCATCCCGCAGATCGGGACGGGCCAGACCGAAGGCAACGGTCGCCTGAAGGAACCCGGCCTTCGAGCCGCAATCATAACGCTGACCCCGGAAACGATAGCCGTAAACCTTGCCCTTCCCGACTTCTTCGGCGATGGCATCGGTCAGCTGAATCTCGCCACCCACGCCCTGCTTGATCTTGTTCAGGTTCACCAGAACTTCGGGCGACAGGATATAGCGCCCGATGACCGCAAGGTTTGAGGGCGCAGTTCCGGCTGGGGGCTTTTCAACCATGCCTTTCGCCTCGACGATCGACCCCATGTCATTGCCAATATCGAGCACGCCGTAGGACGAAGCCTTTTCAGGCGCGACTTCCATGGCGGCAACCATGTTACCGCCTGTTTCGGCATAAGCCTCGACCATTTGCTGCAAACAGGGTTTTTCGGCGGCAATCACGTCGTCGGGCAGCAAAACGGCAAAAGGTTCGTTGCCAATCAGCCGCCGCGCGCACCAAACGGCATGACCCAGCCCCTGGGGCCGGTTCTGGCGGATATAGGCGATGGCGCCTGAATCCATGTTGGTGTCTTTCAGCACGTCAAGCAGCTGGTCCTTGCCCGCCTTGCGCAGGGCGGCCTCCAGCTCTGGTGCGACGTCGAAATAATCCTCCAGCGCGGATTTTCCGCGCGAGGTGACAAAGATGAATTCCTTGATGCCGGCAGCGCGGGCCTCGTCAATCGCGTATTGGATCAAGGGGCGATCCACCAAGGTCATGATTTCCTTCGGGATCGACTTGGTCGCGGGGAGAAAGCGTGTCCCGAGGCCTGCCACCGGAAAAACCGCCTTTGAAACTTTTTTCTGCTTCATCGCACTCACTCATTCATTCTGTCGTGGCGCCACGGCCACGTTTCCGACGCTTATACACCATAGAAGGCACTAAAGAATGGCAAAACTTTGCTCTTTTTCCCCGCAGCGGGTCTTGGCGGGCATTCCGAGGCGCGGTTTGCCGCCTGGCCGATCATGTCGGCGGCATTGCGCTTGTTTTCAAGGCAACACCCGGGGCATGGGCGATGAAAAAAGGGTTGTCCCAACCCGGCTTGCCATAGGTCAGCGGCGTGTGATCGTCAAAACGCACCACATGCCCGCCTGCCCCGCGCAGCACGGCATCGCCGGCCGCCGTGTCCCATTCCATCGTCCGGCCCAGTCGCGGATAAAGATCGGCTTCACCGGACGCGACCAGACAGAACTTGAGACTGCTTCCAGCGCTTGTCATGTCCCTGACCGCATAAGCCGCGATATAGGCATCGGTGGCCGCGTCACGATGCGATTTTGACGCCACGACCATAAGCGCCGCATTATCGGGCGACGAAACGGCCAAGGCGTGCTGCGGCCCGGCGCGGTCCTTGGCAAAGGGCCCGGTTTCTTCGACCGCCCGACCATCCGCAAGCGTATAGAACAGGCGCCCCTTGGCCGGGGCATAGACAACACCCCGCAGCGGAACGCCATTTTCGACATAGGCGATGTTCACCGTGAAATCGCCACGCCGCTGGATGAACTCCTTTGTCCCATCCAAAGGATCGACAATCAGAAAGGTGCTGGCGGTCAGCGCGTGACTTGCGGCCTGTTCTTCGGTGATCAGGGTCACTTCGGGAAATTCGGCACGCAGCCCGGCCGAGATGATGGCATCGGCGGCTTCGTCCGCCTCTGTCACCGGGCTCGAATCGCTTTTCGACCTGATGCCGAAGTCAGGGCTTTCATAAACGGTCATGATTCTGTCGCCCGCTTCAAGCGCCAG
>JALOSF010000071.1 GCA_025458525.1 Cypionkella sp.
GCGGTCGAGGATCAGCACATCCGAGTCGGTGCCCCCTTCGCCGCCAAAGATGCTGTCACCGGCGCCGCCGTAAAATGTATCGGCGCCGTCGCCGCCATACATCGCGTCGCTGCCCTCGCCCCCGTCCAGCCGGTCGTCGCCTTCGTCGCCGTAAAGAGCGTCATCCCCCGCCCCGCCCGACAGCGTATCGGCGTCGGCCCCGCCATAAAGCAGGTCGTCACCGGCGCCGCCTTCAAGCGTGTCGCGGCCTGTGCCGCCATAGGCCTCGTCCCGCCCCCCGTCGCCGCGCAGAAGATCCTCGCCCTCCTCGCCCACCAGCGTGTCCCCAATCGTTGCCCTCCTGCGCGATGATCAGGGTGGATGTGCCATCATTCGGCCCCTGCAAGGTGGTGTTGGACCCGTCATCCCCGGTGACAAGCCGATAGCGCACCCCGTCAAATTCGGCATATTCGAAGCCGGTCAGCGTGTCGGTCCCGTCACGGCCCGCCACGGTGTCGATCACGATCAGCTCGCCATTCGGCCCGTAGTCAAAGCTGTAGTCGATCACCCGGCCGGTAAAGATTGCCACATCCTCGCCGGTGCCGCCCGACATCTGGTCATTTCCGGCACCGCCGCGCAGGCTGTCGTCATCGGCGCCACCCGAAAGGCTGTCCGCCCCTGCCCCGCCCGTCAGGCTGTCGCGGCCCAGATCGCCCTCGGCACGCACCCCGCTGCCAGCGCCCGAGGCATCGATGCGGTCGTCGCCGGTGGTGCCGATCACGCTTTCGATGCCCGTGAAGGTCCCGCCGCCGCCCGCCGTGCCGCCATAGGAATAGCTGCCCTGCTCCGCGCCGGTATAACTGACATTCACCCCCGCCCCGTCGGCGCCGCTGTCAAAGATCAGGGTGTCGTTGTCGGTGCCGCCTTCGCCGCCAAACAGCGTGTCCTGCCCTTCACCGCCGTGAACGCCCAGCATGTCGGCCCCATCGCCGCCATAGATCGCGTCGTTGCCAAGGCCGCCATCGATGTAATCGGCCCCCGCATCACCGTAAAGCTGGTCATCGCCCGCAAGGCCAAAGATGTCGTCGCTGCCATCGCCGCCAAAGACCGTGTCGGCCCCGCCACCCGCGTCAACCGTATCGGCACCGGCGCCGCCAAGGACAAGGTCATTTCCCTCGCCCGAAGACAGGAAATCACCGCCCTCGCCGCCGCTGATCGTATCCGCCCCCCCGCCCCCAAAGACCGAGTCGGCGCCCGCGCCGCCATCAAGGCTGTCGGCCCCCGCCCCGCCGGTGATCGTATCATTGCCGCCGTTGCCATAGACCATCGTGCCATTGGCATCGGCGGCTGCGTTGATGCTGTCGCCGTATTCGGTGCCAGAGATCATCTCGATGTTGACGAAATCGCCGGTTGCGCCCTGGCCGCCGAAAGAATAGCTGCCCGCATCGGTGCCGCTGAACGTGACTGTCACGCCTTGCGTGCCAAGCCAGTTGCCATAGGCGATGAAATCCCAGTCCGAACCGCCATCGATCAGGTCGTATTGGTGGTCATCGGTAACAAGGAACACGTCATTTCCGGCACCGCCAAACTGGCTGTCGCGGCCGACCCCGCCCGACAGCGTATCGTTGCCCTCGTCGCCGGACAGGCTGTCGTCCTGCCCGCCGCCGACGATATAGTCGTTGCCGCTGCCACCGAACACGGTGTCGCGGCCACCCTCATCGTTGAAATTGCCAAAACTGTCGTCGCCTTCGGCAAGGCTGACCGAATCGTCACCCAGCCCGCCGAACACCGTATCGTTGCCCAGCCCGCCAAAGATCTGGTCGTTGCCGTCATCGCCAAAGATGCTGTCATTGTCGGCGTCACCGCGCAGCGTGTCATTGCCCGCATCGCCACGCAGCATGTCGGCCCCGGCCCCGCCATGGATCTCGTCATCGCCGACACCGCCCCACAGGCTGTCGGCCCCGTTTCCGCCAAACAGCCGGTCATTGCCAAATTCGCCGCGCAGGGTGTCGTTGCCTTCGCCACCGTCCAGCGTGTCGTTGAAGGTCGGGTTGAAAGTGTATTGCGACGTCTCGGCCACCGGCACGATATCCAGCACGTCCATCGTGCCTTGCGTGGTCAGAACGTAGGTTTCGCCCGTATTGGCCGTGCCAGACCAGGTCTGCCCGGCAGGCAGCGTGCCGATATAGACAGGCGTGCCGAAACTGTCGATCCGATAGACATCGAGCGCGATGGCCGAGCCGTTGGTGACAGACGCATCGACAGGGCTGCCCGAGGTCGCGGCAAAGGGCACGAAGGTCGAGATGACGAACATGTCGCCACGCAGCGAATCATTGCCCAGCTCGCCAAAGATGACGTCATTTCCCGCGCCGCCGCTGAAAAAATCGTTGCCCCCGCCGCCTGCAAGACTGTCAGCCCCCGATCCGCCCATGAGCGAGTCGTTTTCGTTGCCGCCGATCACGGTGTCGTTGTCGGCCCCGCCAAACAGCGTGTTCTGCCCGCCCCCGCCCGAAACCGTATCGGCCCCGGCGCCGCCAAAGACCATGTCATTGCCAGCCTCGCCCGCCGCAGAGTCGTTGCCCGTGCCGGCATAGACCCAGTCGTCCCCTTCGCCACCTTGCAGGGCATCGTCCCCCGATCCCCCGAAAACGGTGTCATTGCCGCCCTGCGCCTGCACGGTGTCATTGCCAGCGCCGGCATCGATGCGATCGGCGCCCGTGCCACCCGATATGCTGTTGTCGTTCTGATCGCCGCTGATCGTTGACATCGCCTTTTCCCACCAAGACAGCAGGGGGCAAAATCGGGATCGACAGGCCAAAGCCCGAACCACAGGTCCGCCACCCCACCGGGTTACAATCCCCGCCCTTCAGGCAGACGTGACCAGACTAACGGCAGCCCCCTAATGCACGGTTAAGGGCAAACTGCCCGCGCGGCTGCGCCAAAACGGCAAAAGGCGCCCGGATCAGGGGCGCCTTTGCAAGGTATTCCAAGTCGTGGTGCGGATGAAAAGACTCGAACTTTCACTCCGGTTAAGGAACAGCGACCTCAACGCTGCGCGTCTACCAATTCCGCCACATCCGCAGACACGACTTGGATGGCGGGCTTGTAGCGAAGCCTCACGGCGAAGGAAAGGGGGATTTTCACACCATGTTCCGCTTTCTTGCCGTGCCGCGCCTTTCGCGCCGCGACACCCGTGCCAGCGCGCAAATCAGACTCGCACCGCCGCAGGGAAAGCGGTATCGCAAGGCGCATCGCGCCCAGATCAAAAGGCTGCCCATGCCCGAATGGCTCCACCTGCCCGGACTGTCGCCCTATCTTGAAACGCACGCCGCCATGGAGGCGCGGGCCGATGCCATCGCGCGCGGCGACGCGCCCGAGGCGATCTGGCTCCTGGAACACCCGGCCCTTTACACCGCAGGCACCAGTGCCCGGCCCGAGGATCTGACCGATCCCGCGCGCTTTCCCGTTCATGCCGTGGGGCGCGGCGGGCAATATACCTATCACGGCCCCGGGCAGCGCGTGATCTATGTGATGCTGAACGTGGGCGAGCGGGGGCGGGATGTGCGCTGTTTTGTGCGCGCGCTGGAAAACTGGGTCATCGCGGCGCTTGGCGAATTCAATGTGCGCGGCGAGGTTCGCCCGGGCCGTGTCGGCGTCTGGGTCACGCGCGAAGGCCGCACTGGCCCCGATGGCGCGCCCGCCGAGGACAAGATCGCCGCCATCGGCGTCAAACTGCGCCGCTGGATCAGCTTTCACGGCATTTCGATCAATGTCGAACCGGACCTGAGCCATTTTTCCGGCATCGTGCCCTGCGGCATCCGCGGGCACGGCGTCACGTCGCTGGTGGACCTTGGCCTGCCCGTCACGATGGACGATCTGGATGTGGCGCTCAAATCCACCTTCCCCCGCTTTTTCCCGGATGGCGGGATGCAGCCGGATGGGAAAAATCCCCCGGCCTGCGCGATCTGACAACTCGCGCGCTGCCCGGCAGCGCTACGCGCCTTTGCTCCGGGCCTAAACAAAGCAACGCTCGCTGAGGAACCTCACCCCGCCGCGATCAGCCGTCCCAGCCGTTTGATCCCCTCGTCAATCGCCGCCTCATCGGCGCGGGAAAAGCTCAGGCGGATGGTGTTGCCGCCCGACCCATCGGCAAAGAACGCGCGGCCCGGCACAAAGGCCACCCGCTCGGTCTTGAGCGAGCGCGCCAGCAGATGGGCCCCGTCCATCCCCTCGGGCAGGGTGATCCAGACAAACATCCCGCCTTCGGGCCTGGTCCATTGCACGCCCGCCGGCATATGCTGCGCCAGCGCGGCCAGCATGTGATCGCGCCGCGCCTTGTAAACGCTGCGCAACCCCGCCACATGGCTGTCGAAAAGCCGCGCGGCCACATCGGCAATCGCCATCTGGTTCAGCGTGCTGGAATGCAGGTCGGCCGCCTGTTTCAGCAACACCATCCGCCCGATCACCGGGCTTGCGGCGCAGACCCAGCCGACGCGCAGCCCCGGCGCCAGCGTCTTGGAAAACGAGCCGCAATAAATCGTCCGGCACGCCTCGATGTCGCCCTTGCGCGCGATCTCCAGCGCCAGGATCGGCGGCACCGGCTCGCCATCAAAGCGCAGCGCCTGATAGGCGGCATCCTCGATGATCGCCGCACCCAGATCCTCGGCCAGATCCAGCACCCGCTCGCGGTCAGGCCGCGCAATCGTCTCGCCCGTCGGGTTGGCAAAATCCACCGACAGATAGGCAAACTTCACCCGCCCGCCCGCCTGCGCTGCCGCCTCGGCATATTCCGCAGCCCCCCGGTTTTCGCGCGGGTCCAGACGGTCATAGACCGGCTCATAGGCGTTGAACGCGCCCAAGGCCCCCATATAGGTAGGCCAGTTCACCAGAACCGTGTCCTTTGGCCCGATCATCAGCTTGCCCAGATAATCCAGCGCCTGCTGCGAGCCCGATGTGATCAGAATGTTGTCCGGCCCGCAGGGAATGCCAAGCCCGGTCATGTGCTGCGCAAGCCATTGGCGGAGCGGCAGATAGCCCTCGCTGACCGAGTATTGCAGCGCGGCATCGGCCCGTCCGGGCGACAGCGCCGCGCCCAAGGCGTCTTGAAATGCGGCGACAGGAAACAGCGCCGGGTCTGGAATGCCGCCAGCAAAGGAAATGATATCGGGCTGGTCCAGCAATTTGAGCAGTTCGCGGATTTCGGACGCCTTCATCCGGGCCATCCGCGGCGCCAGAACCTGTTCCCATTGCATTCGCGCGTTCCTCCTGTTCGGCTTGGGCACCCTGCCGCGCCGTATCAATCAAGTCAACGATGCTGACTGATTTTTCGCAGCGCCCCCGCAGGACACAGGCCAAAAGTCGGACACCCCCCCTTGATCTGGATCAAATTCCCCCGTTGCCGCGCCCGGCCTCAGAAGCTATTACAACTCTTGAATATCCGACTCCGCATGTCGGGTGATCGCACATAACAAAACGGGAGACGCCAATGGCGGACGCAGCCATCCATGGCCACGACCACGATCAGCGGGGGTTCTTTACCCGCTGGTTCATGTCGACCAATCATAAAGACATCGGAATTCTCTATCTTTTCACCGGCGGTCTCGTCGGTTTCATCTCTGTCGCCTTCACCATCTACATGCGGATGGAGTTGATGAACCCCGGCGTGCAATACATGTGCATGGAGGGCGCGCGTCTTGTTGCGACCACCGTGGCAGAATGCACCCCGAACGGCCACTTGTGGAACGTGCTGATCACGGCGCACGGCATCCTGATGATGTTCTTCGTGGTCATCCCCGCGCTGTTTGGCGGCTTTGGCAACTATTTCATGCCGCTGCAAATCGGCGCGCCGGACATGGCTTTCCCGCGGCTCAACAACCTCAGCTACTGGCTTTATGTGGCCGGCACCGCGCTGGCTGTCGCCTCGGTCCTGTCGCCCGGCGGCAATGGCCAGCTTGGGTCGGGCGTGGGCTGGGTGCTTTACCCGCCGCTGTCCACCAATGAGGGCGGCTTCTCGATGGATCTGGCGATCTTCGCCGTCCACCTGTCGGGCGCATCGTCGATCCTTGGGGCGATCAACATCATCACCACCTTCCTCAACATGCGCGCTCCGGGCATGACGATGCACAAGGTGCCGCTGTTCGCCTGGTCGATCTTCGTGACCGCCTGGCTGATCCTGCTGGCGCTGCCGGTTCTGGCCGGTGCCATCACCATGCTGCTGACCGACCGCAACTTCGGCACCACCTTCTTCCAACCCGAAGGCGGCGGCGACCCGATCCTGTATCAGCACATCCTGTGGTTCTTCGGCCACCCGGAAGTGTATATCATCGTACTGCCCGCCTTTGGCATCATCAGCCAAGTCATCGCGACTTTCTCGCGCAAGCCGATCTTTGGCTACCTGCCGATGGTCTATGCGATGGTCGCGATTGGCGTGCTGGGCTTTGTCGTCTGGGCGCACCACATGTACACGGTTGGCATGTCGCTGACCCAGCAAAGCTATTTCATGATGGCCACGATGGTGATCGCGGTGCCGACCGGCATCAAGATCTTCTCCTGGATCGCCACCATGTGGGGCGGCTCGATCGAGTTCAAGACGCCGATGCTCTGGGCCTTCGGCTTCCTGTTCCTGTTCACCGTGGGCGGCGTCACCGGCATCGTCCTCAGCCAGGCTGGCGTGGACCGTGCCTATCACGACACCTATTACGTCGTGGCACACTTCCACTATGTGATGAGCTTGGGCGCCGTGTTCGGCATCTTTGCCGGGATCTACTACTGGTTCGGCAAGATGTCGGGCCGTGAATACCCGGAATGGGCAGGCAAGCTGCACTTCTGGACGATGTTCATCGGCGCCAACCTGACCTTCTTCCCGCAGCACTTCCTGGGCCGTCAGGGCATGCCGCGCCGCTATATCGACTACCCCGAGGCATTTGCCTACTGGAACTGGTTCTCGTCGATCGGTGCGTTCCTGTCCTTTGCGTCCTTCCTGTTCTTCATCGGCATGATCTTCTGGGCGATGAAGTTCGGCAAGCGTGTGACCCAGAACAACTACTGGAACGAATACGCCGACACGCTGGAATGGACGCTGCCGTCGCCCCCGCCGGAACACACGTTTGAGCAGCTGCCCAAACAGTCCGACTGGGACAAACGCCACGCCCACTAGGCCCAACCGCTCTGCAAGGGCCCCGGATCACTCCGGGGCCTTTTGCAATCCGGGGCACAAGATCAGGTGTCACCGACAGATTTGACCTTGGATTGCAAATCTTGCAGCAACGCGGCAAAGGCCATCGCATCCCCGAGGTTCCGCCATGCCCCGCCCCTTCCTCCTGCTTGTGCTGCCGCTCTGCCTTGCCGCCTGCGTGCCGCCCCCACCGGCGCCCGAGGTCGAGATGCCGACAACCGAATCCGAGCCGGGCTCAGAGCTGCACCGCTTCACGATCGACCGCGCCTACAGCCTTGGCGATTCCCGCGAACTTGCCTTTCGCGACCAGATCGCGGCCGAAGCGCGGGCGCGCTGCGGGTTTGGCGACTTCTCGCTTTACTCCTCGCGGCCTGTGGGGCCCGAGGTGGTGCGCGAGGATTTCATTTATCGCCAGCACGTGGTTGAAATCACCTGCGAGCGTTGATGCCCGCGCCCTACCACTAAGGACTGCGCTTTCCATGCCCTATCACTGGCTCACGCAAGCCCCCGAGACCGACATCCGCCGGATGCACCTGTGGCCCTATCGTTCGCTGCCCAAGCGCGGATTTGTGTGGTTCATCGGAGGCACCGCGGCGCTGATCGCGCTGCCCATGATCGCCGTGTTGGGCACGCCGGTGCTTTGGGGGGTGTTGCCCTTTGTGCTGCTTGCGCTGGCGGGCATCTGGCTGGCCTTGCAGCGCAGCTACCGCGACGGCGAAATCCTTGAGGAGTTGACGCTTACCCCGTCCGAAGTGCGGCTGACACGGCAGGGCCCGCGCCACATGCGCGCCGAATGGCAGGCAAATGCGCATTGGGTGCAGGTGGAACTTCACGCCACCGGCGGCCCCGTGCCGAATTACCTGACGCTGCGCGGCGGGCCGCGCCACGTCGAAATCGGCGCCTTCCTGTCCGAAGACGAACGCCTGTCGCTGCTGGATGAATTGCGGGCCGCCCTTGCCGGCAATCGGCGCGGCCCCGCACAGTAGCCCGCGGTCAGGACAGCCGCGCCTTCACCATCGGCCCGACCGCGCCGAAATCCATCTGGCCGGTGTATTTGCCTTTCAGCACCGCCATGACCTTGCCCATGTCGCGGATGCTGCTGGCGCCCGCGTCGACCACGGCGGCGGCAATCGCGGCCTCCACCTCGGCCGGCGTCAGTTGCCGCGGCAGGAATTCCTCGATGACCTTGACCTCGGCCAGTTCCTTCTCGGCCAGCTCCAGCCGCCCGCCTTCCTCATAGGCGCGGGCGGATTCCTGGCGCTGCTTGACCATCTTGCCCAGGATGGCAAGGATATCGGCCTCACCGACCTCCATCTCATTGCCCTCGCCCCGCGCCGCGATCTCGCGGTCCTTGATGGCGGCGTTGATCAGCCGCAGCGTGGACAGCCGATCGGCCTCCTTGGCCTTCATCGCATCCTTGAGGGAAATCTGAAGTCTTTCGCGCAGCGACATGGGTTTGCCTTCCAACCGGGTCAGGAATGGCTAGAATACAGGGGAACGCGACCAAGGACAACTGCCGGCGCTTTTTCCAAGCCGTTGAAAATAAGGCATATTCCTTTTCAGGCAAAGCCTTGACCCCGCCCTGCATCCCCCGTAGTTTCCGCCCAATTTGCCAATAGGAGTCGCCGTCATGCCTGCTCAGCAGAAAGCTACCGCCTGCCTTGCTCTGGCCGACGGCACCCTGTTCTACGGCAACGGCTTCGGCGCGACCGGCGAGACGGTGGCAGAACTGGTGTTCAACACCGCGATGACCGGCTATCAGGAAATCATGACCGACCCCAGCTATGCGGGCCAGGTCGTCACCTTCACCTTCCCCCATATCGGCAACACCGGCGTCACCGACGAAGACGACGAAACCGCCCAGCCCGTCGCCGCCGGGATGGTGGTGAAATGGGACATCACCGAACCGTCGAACTGGCGCGCGACCTCTGATCTGACCAACTGGCTGGCGAAAAAGGGACGGATCGGCATTGGCGGCATCGACACGCGCCGCCTGACCCGCGCCATCCGCCAGCAAGGCGCGCCGCATGTGGCGCTGGCCCACAACCCCGATGGCAAATTCGACATCGAGGCGTTGGTGGCAAAGGCCCGCGCGTGGAAGGGTCTGGTCGGCCTTGATCTGGCCAAGGACGTGTCCTGCACCCAGTCCTATCGCTGGGATGAAAAACGCTGGGCCTGGCCCGAGGGCTATACCCGGCGCGAAGGGGCGGGCCTGCGGGTGGTCGCCATCGACTATGGCGCCAAACGCAACATCCTGCGCTGCCTTGCATCTGCCGGCTGCGAGGTGACGGTGCTGCCGGCCACCGCCACGGCCGAGGATGTGCTGGCCCTGAACCCCGAAGGCGTGTTCCTGTCGAACGGCCCCGGCGATCCGGCGGCGACCGGCGCCTATGCCGTGCCGATGATCCAAGGCGTTCTGGCCAAGGACCTGCCGCTGTTCGGCATTTGCCTCGGGCATCAGATGCTGGCGCTCGCGCTTGGCGCAAAGACCGTCAAGATGAACCACGGCCATCACGGCGCCAACCACCCGGTCAAGGATTTGACCACCGGCAAGGTGGAAATCACCTCGATGAACCACGGCTTCACCGTGGACAGCCAGACCCTGCCCCACGGGGTTCAAGAAACCCATGTCTCGCTGTTCGACGGGTCGAACTGCGGCATCGCGGTGCAGGGCAAGCCGATTTTCTCGGTGCAATACCACCCCGAGGCCAGCCCCGGGCCGCAGGACAGCTATTACCTGTTCGAACGCTTTGCCCGCGAAATGCAGGCCCGGCGCAGCGCCTGAACCGGGCAGAGCGGCGCCTTTGCAACAGGCGGCGCTTTGTCAGGAAATCGTTAACCTTTCATTAACCACCAGTCGCTAGCCCTTGGGGACCCATACCCCGAGGCGCCATGGTCGCTCGCCAGCCACACCGCAATCCTGTGCCGGTCAGCGCGCTGCCCTCCGGGCAGGCCACGCCATCGACGCCAAGCAAGGCCGATACGCTTGGCGTTGCCCTGCTGCGCGACGGGGTGGTTGCGGGCGATGACATGGTGCGTGCCCTTGCCGTGCAATCGCATCGCCGCGGGCGTGTGACCGATATCCTGCTGTCGCGCGCCAGACTGCCCAGCGATCAGCTTTACGAGGCACTGGCCGCGCATTGGGGCACCTCGGTCATCGACCTTGCGCTGCACCCGCCCGACATCCGCCTTGTGGACCGTTTCGGCGCTGACCGCTGCCTGCGCAGCACCCTTGTGCCCTGGCGCGTCACCGGCGGCGTCACCGTGATCGTCACCGCCCAACCCGAGGATTTTGCCCTTTACCGCGATCATCTGATCCGGCTTTTTGGCCCGATCGCCATGGCGCTTGCCCCGCTTGACGCGATCGAGGCCAGCATTCTGGCCCGCCGCGGCAAGCGCCTTGCCCGCGCCGCCGAAAACCGGGTCGCCGAAAGCGAAAGCTGCCGCAGCCTTGGCGCAGGGTCGATCCGGCGCCCCGCGGGGATTGCCGCCGCTCTCGCCGTCGCCGTCACCGTGCTGTGGCCCCTCGCCATGCTGTGGCTGCTGACCGGCTTTGTCCTTCTGACGCTGTGCCTTGCGACCCTGCTCAAGATCGCGGCTGGCGTCGCGGCCCTGCTGCCCCGCGCGCCGCAGCCAGAGCCGGCCATCATAGCCCGCCTGCCCACCGTGTCGGTGATCGTGGCGCTTTACCGTGAAAGCGATATTGCCCCGCGTCTTGTGCGGCGCCTCGGGCGGCTGGAATATCCGCGCGAATTGCTGGACATCGTTCTGGTGGTCGAGGCCGAGGATGAGATGACCCGCACCGCCTTGGCCGGGGCCGACCTGCCGCCCTGGATGCGGGTGATCGTGGTGCCCGACGGGCAAATTAAGACCAAACCGCGCGCGCTCAATTTCGCCATGGACCATTGCCGCGGATCGATCATCGGGGTCTATGACGCCGAGGATGCGCCCGACCCTGACCAGATCCAGCGCATCGTGCAGCGCTTTTATCAGCGCGGGCCAGAGGTCGCCTGCCTGCAAGGCGTGCTGGATTTCTACAATCCGACCACCAACTGGCTCTCGCGCTGTTTCACCATCGAATACGCCGCCTGGTTCCGACTGGTGCTGCCGGGGCTGGAACGGCTTGGCTTGCCGATCCCGCTGGGCGGCACCACGCTGTTCTTTCGCCGCGCCGCGTTGGAGGAGTTGGGGGGATGGGACGCGCATAACGTGACCGAGGATGCCGATCTGGGGATGCGGCTGTGTCGGCACGGCTACCGCACCGAATTGATCGACACCGTCACCGGCGAGGAGGCGAATTGCCGCGCCTTGCCTTGGGTCAAGCAACGCTCGCGCTGGATCAAGGGCTACATGATGACCTGGGCCACCCATATGCGCGACCCTGCGCTGTTGTGGCGCCAACTCGGGCCGTGGAAATTCGCGGGCTTTCAGGTGCTGATGCTGTGCACCTTGACCCAGTTCGTCTTGGCGCCGGTGTTGTGGTCGCTGTGGCTGCCGTGGTTCGGGGTGGCGCATCCGGTGGCCGACGCGTTGCCACCGGCGGCGGTCCTGGCCATGCTGATCGTGCTTGTGCTGACCGAAGGCACGAACCTTGCGCTCAACCTGATCGGCCTGCACCGCTCTGGCCACCGCTTTGCGCGCGCCTGGGTGCTGATGATGCACCTGTATTTTCCGCTGGGCACCCTCGCCTCCTACAAGGCAGGCTGGGAGGTGATCCGCAAACCCTTCTATTGGGACAAGACCACCCACGGCCATTTCGACCCGCCCGAACCATGACCCGGCCCGCCCCGGGTGCGGTGCAGCACTAACTGCGCAAGCGCAACTCGCCCGCATCGACCCGCAGCCGGGTCTCGAACGCGCGGCTGATGTGAAGCCGCAACGCCTGATACGCGGCCTCGCCGTCGCGCGCCTCGATCGCGCTGACGATCTGGTGATGCTCGGCCAGCGCGCCCTCGCCCCGCCCCTCGGCAGCAAGCGAGGTGTTGGCCATCAGCGCCATGGACCGATGCACGAGGTCAAGCTGCTGCACCAGAAAACGGTTGTGGCTGGCCAGATGGATCTGCCGGTGAAACCGCTTGTTGGCCCGGCTCATCGCGCGTGGATCGCCCTCCAGCAGGCGCTTGTCATCCTCGACCATGCCGCGCAGCACCCGGATTTCCTCATCGGTCGCGTGGCGTGCGGCAAGGCGCGCCGCCAGACCTTCAAGTTCGGTGCGCACCGCGTAAAGCTCGGCCAACTGGTTGTGGTCAAGGCTTGCCACGATAAGGCTGCGCCCGTCGCGCGTCAGCATCGCCTGGGTTTCCAGACGCTGAAGCGCCTCGCGCACCGGGGTCCGGCTGACCCCCAGCCGCTCGGCCAGTTCAGATTCCACCAGCCGATCGCCCGGCTTGTAGATCCCCGCCTCGATGGCTTCGAGGATCAGGGTATAGGCATCCTTTTGCACCGGCACGTCCTGTCGTGAAAAAATCAATCGCGTCAGAGGCTACAGCCCTGCCCCCCGGCTTGGCAAGGAGATGCGACGCAAGGCACCAAGCCGCCCCTGAACGTGACAGGCGAGGGGCGCGAGTTTCGGAAAGCGGCCTGTCGGCGGCTGCGGGAGCGCAGGCAAAGCCTTGCAGCCGAAGGCGCGGCCCGCTATGCCGGGCCCATGGTGCAAAACAGCTTTTCCCATGTAGAGACCTGGGTCTTCGACCTCGACAACACGCTTTATCCGCCCGCCATGCGCCTGTTCGACCAGATCGAGCAGAAGATGACGGCCTGGGTGATGCGCGAGTTGCGCCTGGATCATGGCGCCGCCAATCACTTGCGCGCCAGCTATTGGCAGCTTTACGGCACCACGCTCGCGGGCCTGATGCGCGAGCATCGGATCGATCCGGCCGGCTATCTGGCCGAGGTGCATGACATCGATTTCTCGGTGCTGCGGCCCGATCCGGATCTGGCCCGGCGGATTGCCGCCCTGCCCGGGCGCCGCATTGTCTATACCAACGCGGACGCGCCCTATGCGCACAAGGTGCTGGCCGCGCGCGGGCTTTCGGGCCTGTTCGACGCGGTTTATGGGGTGGAACACGCGGGCTATCTGCCCAAACCCGAGGCTGCGGCATTCGAGACGGTGTTCGGCCTTGACGGGTTGAACCCGACACGCGCGGCAATGTTCGAGGATGATGCGCGCAATCTGGCCGTGCCCCATGCCATGGGGCTGCGCACCGTGCATGTGGCGCCCAGCGCAGACCCCGCCCCGCATGTGCACCACCATGCCGTGGACCTGTCGGAATTTCTGGGCCGGCTGACGCAAAGCTGACTTTGGGATGCGTCATTTCGCGCGTGGCAAGGACGCGTCGGCTGCCCTATCTGGCGAGTGCACGCAAGGTAAGCCGCCAGAGGACCGCCGCCATGACCACGACCCCCACCGTTCCCCCGCGCCCCTCGCTTGGTCTGCGCATCCTTTACGCCATTCCGCTGATCGGCCGCATCGCGCGTGACATCGCCCGCGATGTGAACAACGCCTTCTATCTGCTGATCGTGATCCTGACGCTTGAAATCATCGCGTTCCAGATCTGGGGGCCTGTGGTCTTTACCCTGACCGCGCTCTGCCTTGTGCCGCTGATGTTCCTGTTCTTTGTCGCCATCAGCTGGCCGAAAGGGTCTTCGCGCAAGGGCTGAGGCAGGCGGGACGATTTGCCGCTTCGCCTGCCGCGCGCCGCACTCTATGTTGGTCTCAACAGGAGAGTGCCATGACAGCGACAGCACAGCACAGCACAGATGTTCTGATTTCGGGCGGCGGGGTGGCGGGGCTGACCGCTGCCGCGGCCTTTGGGTCGGCGGGGTTCTCGGTGGTCTGCGTCGATCCCGCGCCGCCCGTCACATCGGATGCCGAGGATGGCGCAGACCTGCGCAGCACCGCCTTTCTGCACCCCTCGATCCCGGTGCTGGAGGCAGCGGGGCTTTGGGACCGCCTCGCGCCGCATGCCAGTGCCTTGCAGGTGATGCGCATCATCGATGCCGGCGGGGCCAAGCCCGAGCCGCGCCTGACCAAGGATTTCAACGCCGCCGACGTCAGCGATTTGCCCTTTGGTTGGAACCTGCCGAATTGGCTGCTGCGGCGCGAAATGGTCGCGCGGCTGGCCGAACTTGACACGGTCAGCTTCCGCCCCGGCGTGGCCACCACGCGGCTCATGACCCGCACGGGCGAGGCGCGGGTCAGCCTGTCGGACGGCGCTGTGGTGCGCGCGCGGCTGGTGATCGCGGCCGACGGGCGGAATTCCACCATGCGTCAGGCGCTTGGCATCGGGGTGCGCACGCTGCGCTATGGGCAAAAGGCGCTGGCGTTTGCCGTGACCCATCCCCTGCCGCATGACAATGTGTCTACCGAAATCCATCGGTCTGGCGGGCCTTTCACCCTTGTGCCGCTGCCCATGCGCGATGGCCAACACCGCTCGGCCGTAGTCTGGATGGAAACCGGACCCGAGGTTGCGCGCCTGCAATCCCTGCCCGTGGCCGAGTTCGAGGCCGCGATGACCACCCGGTCTTGTGGCGTTCTGGGCCCGCTGACCCTGTCCAGCCGTCTGACCGTCTGGCCGATCATCAGCCAGATCGCGGAGCGCATGGCAGGCGAACGGGTGGCGCTTCTGGCCGAAGCCGCCCATGTGGTGCCGCCCATCGGGGCGCAGGGGCTGAACATGTCGCTCGCGGATCTGCGCGAGTTGCTGACGCTGGCGCTTGCCGCGCCGCAGGACCTTGGCTCTGCCGCCATGCTGGAAACCTACCACCGCAAGCGCCATCTGGAGGTGCAGGCCCGCGTCACCGGCATCGATGCGCTGAACCGAGCGTCGATGATGGGGGCACAGCCCCTGCGCGACCTGCGGGCCGGCGCGCTCAACGCGCTTTATTCCGCGGCCCCGGTGCGCAAGACCTTGATGAAGGCGGGCTTGGGGCTGCGCTAAAGCACAGCCTCGACCGCCCGTTCCAGCCGTGCCACGGTTCCGGGCACGTCCTTGAGCTTGTCCAGACCGAACAGCCCGATGCGAAAGGTCTTGAAAGCCTCGCCCTCGCCCACCTGAAGCGGCACGCCCGCGGCGATCTGCAAGCCCTGTTCACGGAATTTCGTGCCGTTCTGCACCGCCGGATCGTCGGTATAGCTGACCACCACGCCGGGCGCCTGATAACCCTCGGCAGCGACCGAGCGCACGCCCTTGGCGGCCATCAGATGACGAACCGCCCGGCCAAGCTCCCATTGGGCGGCCTTGGCAGCCTCGAACCCCATGTCGCGCGTTTCCAGCATCGCGTCGCGAAAACCAAGGATGGCGTCGGTCGGCATCGTGGCATGATAGGCATGGCCGCCGCCTTCATAGGCCGCCATCATCGCGCGCCATTTCTTCAGATCGATGGCAAAGGAATTGCTGGTCGTCTCGGCCAGCCGCGCCTCGGCGGCCGGGCTCATCACCACCACCCCCGCCGAGGGCGAGGCCGACCAGCCCTTTTGCGGCGCCGAGATCAGCACATCGACCCCGGTCGCCGCCATATCGACCCAGATGCAGCCCGATGCGATGCAGTCAAGCACCATCAGCGCGCCCACCTCATGCGCGGCGGCGGCCATCTGCGCGATATAGTCATCGGGCAGGATGATCCCGGCGCTGGTTTCCACATGGGGCGCAAACACCGCCTCGGGCCGCGTGTCGCGGATACGGGCCACCACCTCGTCGATCGGGGGTGGGGCATAGGGCGCGCGCGCGTCGTTGCCGGTCTGCCGCGCCATGACCACCGTCACGTCCCGGGCAAAGCCGCCCGCGTCGAAAATCTGGCTCCAGCGAAAGGAAAACCAGCCGTTACGCACCACCAGCACCCGGCCCTGACCGAACTGGCGCGCGACCGCCTCCATCGCATAGGTGCCACCCCCCGGCACAAGGGCCACAGCCGATCCGCGATAGACGTCTTTCAGAAGGCTGGAGACATCGCGCATCACCCCCTGAAACCGCGCCGACATGTGGTTCAGACTGCGGTCGGTGAACACCACCGAAAATTCTTCAAGCCCCTCGGGGTCAATATGCGCGTGCAAACCAGCCATGCCAAACTCTCCTCTTTGCCCAGACCATAGCCCAAGCCCGCGACAAGGGAACCCATCAAGCCGTCAAAGCGCCAGAAAATCGCCCGCCGTCGCGCGCGATCAGCCAAGCGGACCTGGCCTGCGTTCCTCGGTCAACAGCACATTGGCTTCGACCTGCCCGACCCCGGGCAGCGTCATGATCCGCCGCCGCAAGACGCGCTCGAAATCGGCAATGTCGCGCGCCACCACCCGCAGGCGGTAATCGAACAGCCCCAGCACATGCTGCACCACCTGCACCTCGGGGATCGCCATGACCGCGCGTTCAAAATCCTCAAGGCTGACGCGGCCCTTGGTGGCCAGCTTGACCCCCAGAAACACCGTGACCCCAAAGCCAAGCGCCGCCCGGTCCAGATCGATCCGCCGCCCGGCCAGCACGCCCGCCTCCTCCAGCCGCTTGATCCGCCGCCAGGCCGCCGGTTGCGACAGGCCAAGCTGGCGGCCCACCTCGCCCGCCGACAGCGTGCCATCCGCCGAAAGTCGCCGCAGGATCT
>JALOSF010000146.1 GCA_025458525.1 Cypionkella sp.
AGCTTTGCATAGGTGGCAAGCAGCTTCGGGTCCACCTCATCGAGCGATTTTGGCTTGGCGGCCATGCTCTTGGGCACGGCATAGTAATACTGGTCCTGATAGTCGATGTCAGGATAGTTGAGCATCGCCCAACGCGGTTCTTCCATCTTGACCCAACGCCGATAGGCCGCCAGCCGCCAGTCCAGCATCCATTGCGGTTCGTTGTTCTTGGAGCTGATCAGGCGCACGATATCCTCGGACAGGCCCTTGGGGGCGTAGTCCATCTCGATATCGGTTTCCCACCCGTATTTGTATTTGCCGGACATCGCCTGAACGGTCTCGATCGTTTCCCGATCCACCCCATCACGCACTTCCGTCTCTACAACGTCCATCGGACCAATCCTTTGTTCATTCAAGGTCTTGCGACCCATTCTTCACGCGGCGCGTGACCGCGCCCTGGCATAGGCTGCCGCCCAGGTTTCGGCAAAACGCAACACATCGTCGCGCCGGACACCGGGGCCGATCGAGATCCGGATGGCCTGGGCTGCCAGCCCGTCCTCGAACCCCATCGCCCGCAACACCCGGCTGGACCGCACCTTGCCGCTGGAACAGGCCGACCCTGCCGAAACGGCAAACCCCGCCAGATCCATCGCCATCACCTGCGTCTCTCCCTTCCAGCCCGGAGCGATCAGGCACAAGGTGTTGGGCAGGCGCGGCATATCTTTCCCGACTGAAATAGTATTGTTTGCAAGGCCGGGCAATGCTGAATCTAGAATATTTCTAATTTCAGCAACCTCTTCCCAGACCCCGTTGGCCAGATCGCGCGCGGCGGCTTCGGCTGCTGCCCCAAAACCTGCGATGCCGATCAGGTTTTCGGTCCCTGCCCGGCGCCCCATTTCCTGCCCGCCGCCCCGAAGCTGGGCTTGCGTCTCGATCCCGCGCCGCAAGACCAGCGCGCCAATGCCCTTGGGCCCGCCCAGTTTGTGCGCCGAGACCAACCCCATGTCGCAGCCCAGCCAGTTGAACGCCAGCGGCACCTTGCCAAAGGCTTGCGTCAGATCAGACAGGGCCAGTCCCTCGGGCAAGGTCTGCATCACCCCGGTTTCGGAATTGGCCAGTTGCAGCGCAGACTCGCCCGGCACCCGCACCTCGACACGCCCCGCCGCATCGACCGGCAACAGCGGGTCACAACAGGCCAGCACGGCATCATGCTCCACCTCGCCACAGGCCAGGTCGCGCCCCGCGGTCGCGAGGGCCGCCGCCTCGGTCGCCCCGGATGTAAAGACGATCTCTGCCCCATCCGCCCCCAGGGCCGCGGCAATCTGCGCGCGCGCGCTTTCCATCAGCGCCTTGGCGGCGCGCCCTTCGGCATGCACGCTGGACGGGTTGCCAAGCACATCCATCGCGGCAGTCATCGCGGCCCGCGCCTCGGGGCGCAGCGGTGTGGTTGCATTCCAGTCCAGATAGATACGGGTCATTCTTCATCCACCACGCGAAACAGCGCCGGCACCGCGGGGCATGGCTGCATCTCGTTGCGGATCACATCCGACAGCCGGGTCTGGTGCAAGAACACATAGACATTCGCACTCAGCCCTTCCCACAGCCGGTTGGTCAGGCTTTGCGCCCGCGTGCCCGACACCCCGCCCGAAGCCCCTGCCCCCGTGTGCAGCGCGTCCACCGTCTCCTCGACCGCTTCCATCACCTCGGACACCCGGATATCGGACGGGCCGCGCGCCAGCTTGTAGCCGCCGCCGGGGCCGCGCACCGCCTCGACCAGACCGGCGCGGCGCAGCTTGACGAAAAGCTGCTCCAGATAGGGCAAGGAAATGTCCTGACGCTTGGCAATCGCGGCCAGGGACACCAGCTCATCGGGCTTCGCCTTCGCCTCGATCAGCGCGAGATCGGCCAGTGCCACCATCGCATAGCGCCCTTTGGTCGAGAGTTTCATGGTCAGACCCCTGAATGGCGGAAATACCGCCCGCAAATGGATTGACGCGGGTCACAGGGGCCATTACCTGAAATCGACCCACAGTCTGGCCCCGTCATTCGTTGACGCGTCACGCTTAGAACGGTTCTAGATATGCCGGGCGAAACCGTCAAGGAAACGCTTGGCCGAAAAGACAGGCAGGAAACATATGCCCGAAGTCATCTTCGCAGGCCCCGAAGGCCGCCTTGAAGGCCGCTACCACCCGCAAAAGGATCGCGACGCGCCGATTGCCATCGTGCTGCACCCGCATCCGGCCTATGGCGGCACGATGAACAACAAGGTGGTCTATAACCTGCATTATGCCTTTTACAATCTTGGCTTCACGGTGCTGCGGTTCAATTTCCGCGGCGTCGGGCGCAGTCAGGGCGAATATGATCAGGGCATCGGTGAATTGTCGGACGCAGCCAGCGCGCTCGATTACCTGCAATCGATGAACCAGAATGCCAAGCATTGCTGGGTCGCCGGATTTTCCTTTGGTGCCTGGATCGGGATGCAGCTTTTGATGCGCCGGCCAGAGATCACGGGGTTCATCTCTGTCGCCCCGCCGGCAAACCTTTACGATTTCAGCTTCCTTGCGCCCTGCCCGTCGTCGGGGCTGATCATCAATGGCAGCGCCGACAAGGTGGCGCCGCCAAAGGATACGAAATCGCTGGTGTCGAAGCTGCACGAGCAAAAGGGCATCACCATCACCCATACCGAGATCGAGGGCGCCGACCATTTCTTCAAGGATGAGGAGGCGCATATGAAACCGATGATCAACACGGTGAGCGAGTATGTGCGCCGCCGTCTGGGGGAGGCGTCGCGGTGAGCGACTTCATTCAGGACCTTGCCGATGATCTTGCGCGCGATGTCCTGGCCAGTTCGGCCGAGCTGGGGGATGCGTTTTTTTATGAGCAAGTCTCAAAGGTTCTGGGCGCGTCCTCACCCACGTTGCAAGAGGCGTTCATGACCTCGATCCGCATCCGCATGGCCGAGCGGCGGGGGCGCGAGTTCCTGAACAAGGCGCTTGCGGCCAAACGCTCGGGCGGCAAGGCCCCCGAAGCCCCGCGTGAAGCGGAAAAGGGCGGGCACTGACGTGGACGGCGATGCGCGGCTTGAGGCGCAATTTGCCTTTCTGAACGAGGCGGACCGGCTCAAATCCGTGCTGCGCGCCACCACGCTTGTCGATGGGTCGCGCCGCGAGAATTCGGGCGAACATTCGTGGCATCTGGCGCTTTATGCCCTTGTGCTGGCCGATCAGGCAGGCCCCGGCGTCGATATCAACCGCGTGATCCGCATGCTGCTGATCCATGATCTGGTCGAGATCGACGTGGGCGATGTGCCGATCCATTCGGCGAACGGTCTGGCCCATGCGTCAGACCAGACCATCGCCGCCGAGGCAAGGGCCGCAGATCGCATTTTCGGACTGCTGCCCAAAGACTTGCGCGACGATCTTCGCGCCCTGTGGGAGGAGTTCGAGGCCGCACAGACCCCCGATGCCATCTTTGCCAAGAGCCTGGACAGGGTGCAGCCGGTCATGGCCAATCTGATGTCGGGCGGCGGCACCTGGACCACCTATCAGGTCACGGCCGAACAGCTTGACGCGCGCGTGGGCAGCAAGATCGCGCGGGGCGCGCCGCGGCTTTGGACCTGGGTCAAGGCCAAGACCGCGCCGTTCTTTGCCTGAAGGTTCAAGATTTCGGTATGCAATTGCATACCAGACTTCCCAAGGCCCCTGCTTTGCGCTATAGGCATGCCAGCCGAATCCAACACCGAAAGGGCCGCGCATGACCAAAATCAAGGTGGAAAATCCCGTCGTCGAGCTTGACGGCGACGAGATGACCCGGATCATCTGGGACTTCATCAAGAAAAAGCTGATCCTGCCTTATCTGGACATCGACCTGAAGTATTACGACCTCGGGATCGAGGAGCGCGACCGCACCAATGACCAGATCACCATCGACTCGGCCGAGGCGATCAAGAAATACGGCGTCGGCGTCAAATGCGCGACCATCACCCCCGATGAGCAGCGGGTCGAGGAATTCGGCCTGAAGCAGATGTGGAAATCGCCCAACGGCACGATCCGCAACATCCTGGGCGGGGTGATCTTCCGCGAGCCGATCATCTGCAAGAACGTGCCGCGGCTTGTGCCCGGCTGGACCCAGCCGATCGTGGTGGGCCGCCATGCCTTTGGCGACCAGTATCGCGCGACCGATTTCCGCTTTCCGGGCGCCGGCAAGCTGACGATGAAATTCGTGGGCGACGATGGCACGGTGATCGAAAAAGACGTGTATTCGGCCCCGTCCTCGGGCGTTTACATGGGCATGTATAACCTTGACGACAGCATCATCGACTTTGCCCGCTCGTCGATGAACTACGGGTTGATGAAGGGCTGGCCGGTCTATCTTTCGACCAAGAACACCATCCTGAAAGCCTATGACGGCCGCTTCAAGGACCTGTTCGCAAAGGTTTACGCCGAGGAGTTCGAAGACAAGTTCAAGGCGGCCGGCATTCATTACGAACATCGCCTGATCGACGATATGGTCGCCTCGGCGATGAAATGGTCGGGCGGCTATGTCTGGGCGTGCAAGAACTACGACGGCGATGTGCAGTCCGACACCGTGGCACAAGGCTTTGGCAGCCTTGGTCTGATGACCTCGGTGCTGATGACGCCCGATGGCAAGATTGTGGAGGCCGAGGCCGCGCATGGCACGGTGACGCG
>JALOSF010000009.1 GCA_025458525.1 Cypionkella sp.
ACGAAGGCATCCATGATGCCTTCGCCAATCTCGCGCCCGTCGGCGGTCAGGATGGCGGGGTTGGTCATCAGATGGCCGACGTTGCGCACCAGCAGCAGCGCGCGGGACTTGAGCACCAGCGCGCTGCCATCCGGCGCCGTCAGGCTCAGGTCCGGGTTCAGGCGCCGGGTGATCCGCTTGCCGTTCTTTTCCAGCGTCTCGGTCAGGTCGCCCCGCATCAGGCCAAGCCAGTTGGAATAGGCCAGAACCTTGTCCTCGGCATCCACCGCGGCCACCGAATCCTCACAATCCATGATTGCCGACATCGCGGATTCCAGCCGGATGTCAGAGATATGCGCCAGATCGCCAGACCCGATCGGGCTTTGCGCGTCAAACACGATCAGCATATGCAGGCCATGGTTTTTCAGCGCAATCTGCGTTGGCGCCTCGGCCGCGCCGCTGTAGCCCACGAATTTTTCCGGCTGCGCCAGCCCGACGTGCCGCGCCCCGCACCGCAGGCGCAGCGCGCCTGGCCCAACCTCGGCCGCCGTCACCTCGGACCAGGAGGCGCCGGCAAGCGGCACCGCGTCATCGAGGAAGGCGCGCCCCCAGGCGATCACCTGTGCGCCGCGGGCCGCGTCATAGCCTTTGACTGCCGGGGCCGCGCCAAGGGCATCGGTGCCGTAAAGCGCATCATAAAGGCTGCCCCAACGCGCGTTCGCAGCATTCAACGCATAGCGCGCGTTCATCACCGGCACCACCAGCTGCGGGCCGGGCACATTGGCGATCTCGGGGTCGGTCTGCGTGGTTTCGATCGTGAAATCCGGGCCTTCGGGCACCAGATAGCCGATCGATGTCAGAAAGGCGCGATAGGCCTGCGCGTCCAGCGCCACACCCCGCCGCGCCTTGTGCCAGCTGTCGATCTGGCCTTGCAGCGTCTCGCGCTTGTCCAGCAGCGCGCGGTTGCGCGGCATCAGATCCTCGGCGGCGCGCGAAAACCCGTGCCAGAAGCTGGTGCTGTCGATCCCGGTGCCGGGCAGGGCGTGCTTTTCAACGAAATCCACCAGACGGGCGTCGATCTTCATCCCGGTGATTGTGATGCGGTCGGTCATGGGGGCCTCGAGTTTTTGCAATCGGTCAGGAGGGGGGCAAAAGATGGGATACCATCGTATGCGACGGCACACAGATAGTAAGTTTTTCTGCCAGAGGCAACAAAAGCGGTCATCTTATTTGACCAACTTTCCGAACTCAGCTTTCGTGATTGGGCGAAAGTGAAACTAAGCCATATTGCTAAATGTTTGCTTGCCTCGCGGCGAGCCTTCTGCCATGGTTAGCAATATGGCTAAGCATGACCCCGACCTTTCCAGAATCTTTCACGCGCTTGGCGATCCGACGCGGCGGGCGCTGCTTGCGCGGATCGGGTCGGGCGCGGTTCCGGTCTCGGTTCTGGCAGAGCCTACAGGTTTTTCGCTGCCCACCATCCTGCGCCATCTCGATGTGCTGGAGGAGGCCGGTTTGATCGCCACGCAAAAGCAGGGGCGCACCCGGCTGTGCCGATCCCGCCCCGAAACGCTGGGTGCTGCGCTGGATTGGCTGTCTGCGCAGCGCGCCGAGTGGGAGGCGCGGCTGGACCGCTTTGACGACTATGTGATGACGCTGCAAAAGGATGGCGCAGATGGACCTTGACCCAAACCTTGACCCAAACCTTGACCTTGTCCTGACCCGAGACTTGAAGGCCCCGCGCGATCTGCTGTGGCGGTGCTGGACCACGCCCGAGCATCTGGTGCATTGGTTCGTGCCAAAGCCGCACCGGGTGACGGCCTGCGATCTGGATGTGCGGGTCGGCGGGCGGTTCAACACCACCTTTCTGGTGGATGGCGACGAGATGGAGAACCTTGGCGTCTATCTGGAGGTGGTTCCACAGGAAAAGCTCGTCTTCACAGACGCCTACACCGAGGGGTGGAAGCCTGTGCCCGAACCCTTCATGACCGCGATCCTGACCTTCGAAGATCTGGGCCAGGGCCGCACCCGCTATACCGCCATTGCGCGGCATCGCAACGTGGAAACCACCCGGCAGCATCAGGACATGGGGTTCTTCGAGGGCTGGGGCACGGTTGCCGAACAGCTCGAAGCCTATGCGCGGGGGCTGGCATGACCCGCGCCGATCCGGCCACCGGCGCCGAGGACCGCATGATGACCATCCGCCGCACCATCAAGGCCCCGGTCGCGGTCGTCTGGGGCGCGTGGTGGAACGCCGAAAGCCTGCCGCACTGGTGGGGGCCAGACGGATTCTCCTGCAAAACCAAACGCATCAATCTGACAGAGGGCGGTGATTGGGTCTTTGACATGATCGCCCCCGATGGCACGGTTTTCCCGAACCATCATCGCTATACCGCGATCCGCCCGCACGAGCGCATCGAATACACCCTGCACTGGGGCGAAGACGGGCCAAAACACGCCGACTCCATCGTTACCTTTACCGAGCTGCACGGGGCAACCGAGGTCACGCTGAACATGATCTTTGTCACTGCCGAAGAATTGGCCCAAGCCAAGGGCTTCGGGGCCGAGGCGCTCGGGCTTCAGACGATCGGGAAACTGGCGCGGTTCGTGGGCGCGGATTAGCCGCGCTGCTTTGGTCTGGCGCTGCGCGCGTCAGACCGGCAGCGATCCGAACAGAAGCGCACCTCGTCCCAGACCTTTTCCCATTTCTTGCGCCAGGCAAAGGGGCGGCCGCACTGGGCACAGGGTTTGCTGGGCAGATCGCCCTTTTTCACCATCTTTGCCATGGCTTACAACGCAAGGCTCAACTGGCCCGGGGGCGCGGCCGGGCGCTTGCGCGTTGGGCGGTCATGTGAAAAGCGGGCGTCTTGGCGGCTGGTGTGACGCTCGATGATCTCCACCACCTCGGCGCGCGGCATGGTCTTGCGCAGGCCAAAGATCGCGTCGCGCGCCGCCCGCTGCGCGGCGGCCACATCGACCACGGGTTCGGGATAGCGCCGCCCCAAAAGACTGCGCGCCCCCTCCCACCGCCAGGGACAATGGATAAAGGCATCCGGCACCTCGGCCAGTTCGGGCAGCCAGCGCCGGGTAAAGGCGCCGGTCGGGTCTTGATCGCCGCCCTGCTTCACCGGGTTGTAGATGCGCGGAGTGTTCACGCCGGTTGTGCCGGATTGCATCTGCACCTGCGGCCAGTGAATGCCGGGTTCATAATCGGTGAACAGCCGCGCCAGCACCGGCCCCGTCGCCCGCCAGTCCAACCACAGGTGATAGGATGCAACCGACACCAGCATCGCCCGCATCCGAAAATTGAGCCAGCCCGTCGCCGCAAGGTATCGCATGCAGGCATCGACAAAGGGCAGTCCGGTTTCCCCCGCGCTCCACGCCGCAAGACGCGCGGCGTCGGGCTCGCGCGGGCGCAGCGATTCGGCGGCGCGGTGCAGACAGCGCTGTTCGATCTGCGGTTCGTCCTCCAGCTTTTGCATGAAATGATCGCGCCAGGCGAGGCGGCTTTGAAAACTGCTGAGCGCACCCGGCCAGCGGCCCCCCGGCCGCTCGGCCTGCCGTGCAAAAGTGGCCTGCGCCACCTCGCGCCCGGACAGGGCCCCCAAGGCCAGATAGGGCGACAGCCGCGAGCAGGCGCGCTCGGCACTGAGCGGAGAGGACATCGCGCTGCGATAGGGCTCGCCGCGCTTGGTCAGAAATCCGTCCAGCGCCAGAAGGCCGTGATGGCGCCCGCCCGCCTGCCGGTGGGCGCAGCGATCCTCGGCCAGCCGCAAGGCGCGCGCGGTGGGGATCACGCCGGGTTCGATACCCGGAACGGGGCGCAGCGCCTCGGGCGCGGGCAGTTGCGGTGCCGCGGTAAAGGCATCGCGTTTGCGCGCCCAGTGCGCCCGCCCGGCCAGACGCCGCACAACACCCGATTGCGGCAGTTCCACCCAGTCGATCCCTGCTTGCCGCGCAAAACCCGCAACGCGCCGGTCGCGGGCAAAGGTCCAGAGGTTGCCGGTTTCTTCATGGCTCAGGATGCGGTCGATCCTGTGCTGGCGGCACATCCGTTCCAACACCTCCACCGCGTCGCCCACGCGCACCACAAGTGGCGCGCCAAGCCGCCCCAGATCGCGCCGCAGATCCTCCAGGCATTCTGCGGTGAACGCCCATTGCCGCGCCGAAGTGTCAGGCAGCGCCCAATACTCCGGCTCGACAATGTAAAGCGGCAAGACAGAACCGGCCCCCGCCGCCTCGGTCAGGGCCGGATGGTCATGCACCCGCAGATCGCGCTTGAACCAGATGAGAACATTCATGGAACATATCAGATAGCGAGCTGGCCGGATTCGTAAAGGCCCGAAAGCCAAGGCCCCCCGATTTTTTGAAGCCCGCCCGCCGCTTCCGGGGTTGCGCCTGCCAGCAGGGGGCATAGCTTGGGCCAGCAGGAGGACCCCGAAATGACCGATGTTCGCGCCATTCATCTTGCCGATTACCAGCCGTTTTCGCATGTGATCGACCATGTTGCGCTGACCTTTCGCCTGTCGCCACGCGCGACGCGGGTCCGCGCGCGGATCGAGATGCGGCCCAATCCCGCGCGCGAGCCGGGACTTGATCTGCGGCTCGACGGCGAAGGGCTGCGGCTGATCGCGTTGTCGGTGGACGGGCGCGCGCTGAACGCCCAGCCCGATGACACCGGCCTCACCATCCCCGCCGCCGATCTGCCGCAGGGGCCCTTCGTGCTTGAAACCGAGGTCGAGATCGCGCCCGAAGGCAATACCGCGCTGGAGGGGCTTTACATGTCGCGCGGCATGTATTGCACCCAATGCGAGGCGGAAGGGTTCCGCAAGATCACCTTCTACCCCGACCGCCCCGATGTGATGGCGCGGTTTTCGGTGCGCATCGAAGGCGAAGCGCCGGTCCTGCTGTCGAATGGCAATTTGCGCGGCCAAGGCCCGGGCTGGGCCGAATGGGACGATCCCTGGCCAAAGCCCGCCTATCTGTTCGCGCTGGTCGCGGGCGATCTGCGCGCGCATTCGTCGATGTTCCGCACGCTGTCGGGGCGCGAGGTCGCGCTGAACATCTGGGTGCGTCCGGGGGATGAGGGGCGCTGCGCCTATGCGATGGACAGCCTGATCCGGTCGATGGCCTGGGATGAACAGGTCTATGGCCGCGAGTATGACTTGGACATTTTCAACATCGTGGCCGTCGATGACTTCAATATGGGCGCGATGGAGAACAAGGGCTTGAACATTTTCAACTCCAAGTTCGTTCTGGCCAGCCCCGAGACGGCAACGGATGACGACTTCGCCCGGATCGAGGCGATCATCGCGCATGAGTATTTCCACAACTGGACCGGCAACCGCATCACCTGCCGCGACTGGTTCCAGCTTTGCCTCAAGGAAGGGCTGACCGTGTTCCGCGATCAGCAGTTTTCCGGCGACATGCGGTCCCATGCGGTGAAGCGCATCGAGGATGTGCTGATGCTGCGCGCCCGCCAGTTCCGCGAGGATCAGGGGCCGCTGGCCCATGCGGTGCGCCCCGAGGCTTATGTCGAGATCAACAATTTCTATACCGCCACGATCTATGAAAAGGGCGCCGAGGTGATCGGCATGCTCAAGCGGTTGGTGGGCGATGAGGGCTATGCCCGCGCGCTTGATCTGTATTTCACCCGCCATGACGGTCAGGCCGCCACCATCGAAGATTGGCTGGCAGTGTTTGAGGATGCGACGGGGCGCGATCTGACCCAGTTCAAACGCTGGTATTCCGAGGCCGGCACGCCGCGGCTGCGGGTCACGGATGACTTCAAGGACGGCACCTATACCCTTCATTTCGAACAGGAAAATCCCCCAACGCCAGGGCAGCCGGTCAAGGGTGCCAAGGTCATTCCCATCGCGCTCGGGATGCTTAACCCCAACGGGGACGAGGTCTTGCCCACCACGATTCTGGAAATGACCAAGGCGCGGCAGTCCTTTTCCTTTCCCGGTCTTTCGGCCCGGCCGATCCCGTCGCTTTTGCGTGGCTTTTCCGCGCCCGTGGTGCTGGAGCGGCAGGCGACCGCTGAAGAACGGGCCTTCCTGCTCGCGCATGACACCGACCCGTTCAACAAATGGGAGGCGGGGCGCGCGCTGGCCAAGGATCTGCTGGCCCGCATGGTCACGTCCGGGGCTGCACCCGGGCCGGATTGGCTTGACGCGCTGATGCGGGTGGCGCTGGACGAAAGCCTTGACCCGGCGTTTCGCGCGCTTTGCTTGCGGTTGCCGGCCGAGGATGACATGGCACAAACCCTGCATGGCGCGGGTCATGTGCCGGATCCAACGGGGATTCACGCAGCACGCCGCCGGATGGGGGATGCGCTGGCCCGTCATATGCAGGGCGCCCTTCCCGGCCTGATCGCGGGTCTTGCCGAACCCGGTCCCTTTACCCCCGACGCCCGCGCCGCGGGCCGCCGGGCGCTGCGTTTGGCGGCGCTGGCGTTGCTCTCGCGTGTCGATGGCGGGGCGGCGGCACGGGCCGCGTTTCGCGCCGCCGACAACATGACAGAGGAGGTTGGCGCGCTGTCTTGCCTGCTCGACATCGGGCAGGGCGCGGAGGAGTTGCTGCGCTTTGCCACGCGCTGGGCGCATGACCGCAACGTGATGGACAAGTGGTTTGCGCTGCAAATCGCCTATGCCGCCCCCGACAAGGCGGCGATGGTGACAGATACGCTGACCCGGCACCCGGATTTCGACTGGAAGAACCCCAACCGTTTCCGCAGCGTGATTGGCGCCTTGTCCGGCAATCACGCGGGCTTTCACCACGCGGGGGGCGCGGGCTATCGGCTGGTGGCGGACTGGTTGTTGCGGCTGGACCCTCTCAACCCGCAAACGGCGGCGCGCATGTCCACCGCGTTTGAAACATGGCCACGCTACGACGCGGATCGTCAGGGCATGGTGCGCGACGTCTTGCAACGGATGCTGGCGACGCCCGGGCTTAGCCGCGATCTGTCGGAAATGGCGGGCCGCATGCTGGGCAGCTAGGCGCGCGGCCCCCTCAACCCAGTTTGCGGAACAGGGCCGACAGGCGTTTGGCTTCATCCTCGATGCCGAAGGGCGGGTTCACCATCACCATGCCCGACCCTTCCATCCGATGCCCGTCGCGCACCGGGGGAAAGCGCACCTCATGCACCAACGCCTCGGGGGCCAGCGCGCGCAGCTCGGCCAGCATCGGCTTGTGCAACCCGTCGCGCAGGATCGGATACCACAGGTAAATCAGCCCGACATTCCATTTCCGGTGCAATTGCCCGATCACCCGTGGCAGTGTCTCGTAATCGGTCTTGATCTCATAGGACGGGTCGATCAGCACAAGGCCGCGCCGCGGCGTCGGCGGGCAGATCGACAGCGCCTTGGCCAGCCCATCCTCGCGATAGACCTTGGCGCCGAAAGGGGCGGCGGCATAGTCAAGGGCCGCGTGTTCCTGCGGGTGCAATTCGCACAGGTGGATGCTGTCCCCCTCGCGCAGCAAATGCCCCGCGATCAGCGGGCTGCCGGGATAGGCATTCGGCCCGCGCTCGGCCCGGGTGGCGGCCAGCGCGCGGCTATAGGGGTGGGTGGCGGCAAACCAGTCTTGCGCGATGGCGATGCCCTTTGCCGCCTCGCCGGTTTTCACCGCTTCGGGTGCGGTCAGGTCATAAAGCCCCCGGCCCGCATGGGTTTCGACATAGGTCAGCGGCTTGTCCTTGCGCGTCAGGTAATCCAGCGTCCAGGCCACAAGGGCGTGTTTCTGGACATCGGCAAGGTTTCCGGCGTGATAAAGGTGTTGATAGGACAGCATCCCGATGCCCTAGCAGGCACGCAGCCATGCTTCAAGCGTGGCTTAGTCCGGCTCGCGCTTGTGGGCGGACAGGTCGCGGGCCGATTTCTCGGCCTGCGCCTGTTCCAGCGCGCGCTCGGCCTTGGTCCGGCCGAATTTCACGGCATTCTCATCGCCCTTCGCGCGGGCCGCCTTGCGGGCGACCTGCTTTTTCACGGTGCGAAGATTGATGATATCGGCCATCCTGATCCCGTTTTCCGGCCCGCAGCGGGGGCAAAAGGTGGGCATCCGGGCCGCGGGGCCCGGACCGCCGGTCAGCCCTTCGGGCCGATCATGTCTTCGGGCCGCACCACGCGGTCGAAGGTTTCGCCATCGACAAAGCCCAAAGCGATCGCCTCCTCGCGCAGGGTGGTGCCGTTCTTGTGCGCGGTCTTGGCCACTTTGGTCGCGTTGTCATAGCCGATGGTGGGCGCAAGCGCCGTGACCAGCATCAGCGATTCCTTCATCAGCTTGTCGATCCGCGCGGTATTCGCCTGCGTGCCGACCACCATGTTGTCGGTGAAGGACCCAGCCGCATCGCCTAAAAGCTGCATGGATTGCAGCAGGTTATACGACATCATCGGGTTGTAGACGTTCAGCTCGAAATGCCCCTGGCTTCCGGCAAAGCCGATGGCGGCATCGTTGCCCATCACATGGGCACAGACCATGGTCAGCGCCTCGGCCTGCGTCGGGTTCACCTTGCCCGGCATGATCGACGACCCCGGCTCATTCTCCGGCAGGATCAGCTCGCCCAGGCCCGAGCGTGGGCCGGACCCCAGAAGCCGCAGGTCATTGGCGATCTTGAACAGCGCCGCCGCCACGGTCTTGAGCGCCCCCGAGAACATCACCATCGCGTCATGGGCGGCGAGTGCTTCGAACTTGTTGGGCGCGGTCACGAACGGCAGGCCGGTAATCTCGGCAATCCGCGCCGCCACACGGGTATCCCAGCCGACGCGGGTGTTCAGCCCGGTGCCGACGGCGGTGCCACCCTGCGCCAGTTCATAGATATCGGGCAGGCACATCTTGACCCGCGCGATGCCCTTTTCCACCTGCTTGGCATAGCCCGAAAATTCCTGCCCCAGCGTCAGGGGCGTCGCGTCCTGCGTATGGGTGCGGCCGATCTTGATGATATCCTTGAATTCTTCGGATTTCGCGACCAGCGCCGCATGCAGCTTTTCCAGCCCCGGCAGCAGCACATCGCGCGCCATCATGCCGGTGGCCACATGCATCGCGGTGGGGAAGGTGTCGTTGGACGATTGGCCCATGTTCACATGGTCGTTCGGATGCACCGGCTTCTTGCTGCCCATCACCCCGCCCAGCATTTCGATCGCGCGGTTCGAGATCACCTCGTTGGCGTTCATGTTGCTTTGCGTGCCCGACCCGGTCTGCCAGACCACCAGCGGGAAATTGTCGTCGAACTTGCCCTCGATCACCTCGGTCGCGGCGGCGGCAATCGCATTGCCCAGCTCGGGCGAGATGTCGCCCTGTTCGATATTCACCAGCGCGCAGGCCTTCTTGATGACCCCAAGGGCGCGGATGATGGCGACGGGTTGCTTTTCCCAGCCAATCGGAAAATTGATGATCGAGCGCTGCGTCTGCGCGCCCCAATACTTGTCGGCGGGAACCTCCAGCGGGCCAAAGCTGTCGGTTTCGGTGCGCGTTGCGGACATCGGCAAGCCTCCTGATTTTGCTGCCCCGTGCTTAAGCGGCGGGAGGGCAAAAATCAATTGGCATACCGTCGCATACAGTGCCGAAATGGCACTTTCCCAAGGGCGCGATGCGCCTATTGCTTGCGGAACTTGTCGAGGCTGACGACCTGGGCATCATGCTGGGGCGGCGGTTCGTCATCGCCATCCTCGTCCTCACTGTCGTCCTCACCCTCATCGGCATGGCTTTCAAAGCGCAGACCGAATTCAACCGACGGGTCAACGAAGGTTCTGACCGCATCGAAGGGAATCACCATCGGTTCTGGCTGATTGCCGAAATTGAGCGTGATGGTGAACCCATCCTCTGTCACCACCAGGTTTTCGAACCAATGCTGGATCACGATCGTCATCTCGGCCGGATACCGGGCCTTGAGCCAATCTGCCATCTCGACTTCGGGGTGGGTCGTGTCGAAGGTGATAAAGAAATGATGCGCCCCCGGCAGGCCGTTGTCGGCCACATCCTCCAGCACGGACTGGATAAGGCTGCGCATCGCGCGATGCATCAGATTCCCGTAATCGATCGACCGCGCCATCCTGAACCCTCAACTTGTCGTGGCCCCAGCATAGGCGTTTTGCCCCCGAAGGAAAGGGGGCAGGGGCGTCAGATCAGGCTGATTGCGCCCGATGCGCATGCCGAAATCGCCAGAACCTGCCACAAGGGCCGGTGAAACCGCAGCAAAAGCAGCGCCGACAGAAGGGCAAGCCCAAGGGCGGGCAGGTTGAGGCTTTTGACATCGGGCCACAGCAGGGAAAGCGGGCCAAACTGGGCCTGGCCGATCTGGCCGAACAGCAGGTGGAGCGTGAACCAGAGCGACAGATTCGCGATCACACCGACCACCGCCGCCATGATCGCCGACAAGGCGCCCGCAAGCCGGGGATCGGCGGTGATCCGCGCAAGATAGGGGGCGGCGACGAAAATCCACAGAAAGCAGGGGATGAAGGTCATCCACAGCGCGACGACCGCCCCCATCACCGCAAGGCCCCAGCCGCCTGCACCATAGCCCGCCATGAAGCCCACGAATTCATTCACAAGGATCAGCGGGCCGGGCGTGGTTTCCGCCAAACCCAATCCCGCCATCATCTGCGTCGTGGTCAACCAGCCAAAGCCCTGCACCACCTCTTGCGTCATCCAGGCCAGAACGGCATAGGCGCCGCCAAAGGTCAGCACCGCCAGTTTGGAAAAAAACCAGCCGATGTCGAACAGGATACCGCCGTAAAGCCAGAGCGCGCCCAAGGGGACAAGCCAGATCGCCCCCCACAGCAGCAGCGTGGGCAAGGTTCGGGCGGCGCCGGGCGGGGCTGCATCGACATCGCGGTCGGGTGCTGCTTGCGCCGACACCAGCCCCCAAAGCCCCGCCAGAAGAATCACCAGGGGAAACGGCAGGTTGAAGGCAAACAGGCCCAGAAAGGCAAGGGCCGCAATCGCCCAGGCGGTCGGCCTCCTGAGCGCCTTTTTCGACACGCGCAGCAGCGCCTCGATCACGATGGCAATCACCGCCGCCTGCACGCCCAGAAACAGCGCCTGCATCACCGGCAGATCGCCCCAGGCCGCATAGACAGCCGACAGGGCCAGCACGATCAGCGCGCCGGGCAGCACGAACAACGTGCCCGCAACAACCCCGCCCAAAGTGCCATGCAGCCGCCAGCCGCACCAGGTGGCAAGCTGCATCGCCTCTGGCCCCGGCAGCAGCATGCAGAATGACAGGGCCGACAGATAATCCTTTTCGGTCAGCCACCTGCGCTCCTCTACCAGAACGCGGTGCATCAGGGCGATCTGCGCTGCGGGTCCGCCAAAGGACAACAGGCCGATCCGGGCAAAGCTGTGGGTCAGGTCACGAAGGGTCGGGGGCATCGGCGCAGGATAGGGGGGCAATATGACAGGAGCAATACGAAAGCCCCGCCGGACACAGAGGCCCGGCGGGGTGGGGTCGTGATGACGTGTGATTGCAAGCAGCACGTCATTCAGAGGGAAGGTCGCCCCCTGTGCAAGCAACAGCGTGACTGAAAGCCGCGCAGACCCTGTCTAGGCGTGATTCCCTAAGGCAGGATTAATGTCAGTGTCACAGGCGGAAAAGAGCGGGGGATATCCTGGTCACAACCCCTCGAAAGCGCACAGGGCATGCACGTCCATCCCCATGGCTTCAAGCCGTGTGCGCCCGCCCAGATCGGGCAGATCGACCACAAAGGCACAGCCCACCACCTGCGCGCCCAGCCGTTCGATCAGCTTGATGCCCGCCTCGGCGGTGCCGCCCGTGGCAAGCAGGTCATCGACCAGCAAAACCTTTTCCCCCGGCTGCATCGCATCGTCATGCACTTCGACCACCGCCTCGCCATATTCCAGCGTATAGGCTTGCGAAATGGTCTGGCCGGGCAGTTTGCCCTTCTTGCGGATCGGCACGAAGCCGGTCGAAAGCTGATGCGCCACGGCCCCCCCAAGGATGAAGCCCCGCGCCTCCAGCCCCACGACCTTGTCGATGCGCATCCCGGCATAGGGGGCAAGCAGCTGATCGACGCACATGCGAAACCCGCGCGGATCGGCGAACAGCGTGGTGACATCGCGGAACAGGATGCCTTCGTGCGGGAAATCGACGATGGTGCGGATGTAGTCCTTCACGGTCTTGCGCGCAGTCATGGGGCCTCAAGCGGTTGGGGCGGGTAAAGCCAGCGCAACAACCGCGCATCCTGACCCGCGATGGTGATGGTCGCATTCGATGTCTGCGACAGGATCGACACAGCTTCATAGGCCGGGCCGTCGATGTCAAACAGCGGGCCAGTGGTTTGAAACACCTCCTCCAGCACGACCGACACGATGTCGCCGGGTGCGATCTGGTTTGAAATCAGGATCGAGGCGTCGGTGATCTGCTGCGCCTCGTTCCACCAGAGCGAGGCATAGCCGACCCCCATCGTCCCGGCGGCCGAAACGCCGGGCACCGCAGCGACCGGGCCGCCTTCGGGCACATCGGTCAGCGTCAGGCGGATGTCGGCCTCAGGCCCTGCGATGCGGCGCAGGGAAAGGCCGGAGCCTGCGCCGTTGATCTGGGCGATGGCATAGTCCAGCGTGACAGACAGAAGCATCCGCAAGATCAGGCTGCTTTCCACCGTGGAGGGGAGCATGGCCACCGTCACCGCGCGCGCGGGCCAGCGCACCGGCGCGATCTGGCAGGCTTGCCCGGGGGCCGCGCCACAGGTCGCGGCGCGAAAGAACACCTCATCCGGGACGATACCCCCCAGCGGCACCGCGTCAAAGGCAAGCGCCGGGCCGGCCGACCACAGCCAGATCGCAACGAGCCGCGCCAGCGATGACGTCACAGAACCCGCCCGGCCACGGCATCCAGCTTGGCCAACAGGTCAGGGTCGCGCTGGGCGGGCGCTGTCATCAGCGCGTGATCCAGCGCCCGGTCGCAGCCATGCGGGCAAGGCGCGCGCGCGGACTCAAGACGGGCGGGCAGACGCGCCACCAGATCGCGCGCCAGACCTGCGTTGCGCCCCATGATGGCCACCACCTGCGCCACATCCACCGCGCCATGCGACGGGTGCCAGCAGTCGAAATCCGTGACCATCGCAAGGCTGGCATAGCAAAGCTCGGCCTCGCGCGCCAGTTTTGCCTCTGGCATTCCGGTCATGCCGATCAGGTCCGCGCCCCATTGGCGGTAAAGCCGGCTTTCCGCCAGGGTGGAAAACTGCGGCCCCTCCATCGCGATATAGGTCGCACCGTCATGCACCCGCGCACCCGCCGCGCGGGCTGCGGCGGCGACATGGGCCGACAGGCGCGGGCAGGTCGGGTGGGCAAAGCCGACATGGGCCACGCAGCCGCTGCCAAAGAAGGATTTTTCCCGCGCAAAGGTGCGGTCAATGTATTGGTCCACCACCACGAAATCGCCCGGCGCCATATCTTCGCGCAATGACCCCACCGCCGACAGGGCCACCACATCGGTGCAGCCCAGCCGCTTCAGCGCATCGATGTTCGCCCGGTAGTTCACGGTGCTGGGCGCATGGACATGGCCACGCCCGTGGCGCGGCAAAAAGGCCATCGCCACCCCGTTCAGACGGCCCACCAGCACCTCGTCCGACGGTTTGCCCCACGGGGTCTTGACCCGCACCCAGCTCGCGCCCTCCAGCCCATCGATCTGATAGACGCCCGAGCCGCCGATGATGCCGATCATGGTGTCCATTTCCACCCTCCCGTCCTGTCTTGGCCTGATCTTAGGCCGGGGCCGGGGCCGGGGGAAGGGGGCGGTTCCGCCGATGGGGCAGCACGGGGCCCTTTGCGGCACAAAGAGGCGCCGCAGGGCGGCGAGGTAAGGTTTGCCGACTTGATCGGTTGACCCAAGCCCGACATGATCTGCGCAACCAACACAAGGGAGCGGTGCGGATGAAGGCGGGACTTGCAGGAATGATGTGGTTTGCGCTTGCAGCGGGCGCCTTTGCGCAGGGCGAGCAGAAGGTGGTGATTGCCGAATGCGATGCCGGCGGGGCCTGCCGCTGCTATCTGTCCGACACCACGATGAACGATGCAGCCCTTGCGCTGGGCACCGATCTGCCGGCCGATCCCGACAGCTTTCTGCTGGCAGGGCCTGATGGCAGTCTGACCTGGTCGCCCATCACGCGCAATGATCTGGAAATCGCGCTGGGCGGGGGCGGCACCTGCCCGGTGGAACTGTTCCAGGACTGGACGCCCGAGAACGGCACCTGGGATGGCACGACGGTGCTGCGCGGCGCCTCGGGCGCGCCGGAATGCAGCCAGATCGGTGCCATGGCGGTGGGGATGATGAACAGCGCCTTGGGCGCGGCCACCGTGGATTGGGGCGGGCGGTTCGACATGAACCGCTTCTACGCAGCCACCGGGCCAGAGGCGGGCGATGATGTGCCAGTCTGGACAGAAACCGGGCCCCACACGGCACGCGGCACCGGCGGCGGCGATGGGATGACCACGGCCTATGACGCGCGCCTTCTGACCCCGCGCCGCTTTACGCTCGACACGCGGATCAGCGGCGAAGGCTGCGTCTTTGACCTGCGCAGCGATGTGCGCAAGGTGAACTGATCCGCCAGCCTGCCCGACGATGCCGGGGCCGGGGCGGGTGCGGGGGTGGGGCCAGCCCGTCCCCCGCCGGCCTCAACGCTCGCCGGGGCGCAGAAATTCGAACACCTCTTGCACCACCGCATAGTCGCGATACCCCATCCGGGCGAGGGGGTGATAGCGCGTCGGGTCAAAGCGCCCGTTCACCACGCAATCATCGCGCAGGTGGATGCCCGTCACCTCGCCCAGAATCAGGTAATTGTGCTGTCCTTTCAACGCGATCACCTGTGTCACGCGACATTCGAGTGTGGCGGGCGCGCCCTCCACGCGCGGGCAGGGGATCGTGCTGCATTCCGCCTTGGCAACACCGGCGGCGGCAAATTCGTCGGTCCCGTGCGGCAGCGGCGCCGATGTGGCGCTCATCTGCGCCAAAGCCTCGGAGGCGACGATATTGGCCGCAAAGACCCCTGTTTCGCGCAGGTTGGCCAGACTGTCCTTGGCGCCGGTCGAGGCGAACATCACCTGCGGCGGCACATAGGCCACCGCGTTGAAAAAGGAATAGGGGGCCAGGTTGTCGCCCGCGCTGCCACGGGTGGAAATCCAGCCGATGGGCCGCGGGGTCACGATGGCGTTGAACGGGTTATGCGGCAATCCGTGGCCATCTTCGGGGCGGTAGAACATTGGCGGGTCCTTCGGGCAAGAGGATTTGAACCTGACATAAACGCATGTTAGGCGCGCAGTCACGGGGCTGCGGGTCGGAATCGACCGCGCGGAGAGGCAGAAGCGCGGAGGACGGGCCGGGTGTACAGGCTTGAGGAAGAAACGGAGGACGACTGGTGGGAAGTCGAGGCGCTCTATGACTTGTGTTTTGCCCCCGGCCGCACGGCGCTGTCGTCTTACCGCTTGCGCGAGGGGGTGCCAACGGTTGGCGCCCTGTGCCTCACTCTGCGCGATGCCGATGGCACCCTGGCCGCGGTGATCCGCTATTGGCCGGCTCTGGTCGGAGGGCAGGATGTGCTGCTGCTGGGGCCGGTCGCGGTGCATCCGACCCGGCAGGGCGAAGGTCTGGGCGGCCTGTTGATCAACGAAAGTCTGGCCGAGGCCCGGCGTCTGGGCTGGGAACGGGTGCTTCTGGTGGGCGATGCGCCCTATTACGGCCGCTTCGGCTTTCGCAAGCTCGAGGGGGTGGTGATGCCCCCCCCGACGAACCCCGACCGGGTGTTGGGCCTTGCGCTGAAGGCCGGGGCCTGGGATGGCGTCACGGGTGCGGTGACAAAAGCCACCTGAAGGCCCATTGTGCGGCGGCAAATCCTTCCCATATCTGGAGGATGGACCCTTTGCCGATCGATCATTCCACCATCGTGCCGCCCGGCGCCGCCTTGCCCGAGATCCGCGATCTTGCGGCGCGGCATCGCCGGGCCAACGGTCCGGTCATCAGTCTGGTGAACCGGCTGGGTGGCACGCTGGAAAAGCAGATGGCCTTGGTGCCAGAGGCCTATCGCACGCAGATCGAGCGTGTCGTGGCCCAGGCGCTTTCGGCGGCGATGACCGTCGCGGGCCAAGGCGACCGTTTGCCCGATACCGGGCCGCGCGGGCCGCTCTTTGCCGCCATGGCCAGCGGGGCGGCCGGGGGGGCGGGGGGGCTGCCCACCGCGCTTGCCGAATTGCCGGTGGCGGTCACGCTCATCCTGCACGCGATCCGGCAGGCGGCGCGGGCCGAGGGGTTCGACCCTGACGATCCCGCCATTCGGGCAGAATGCATCCGTGTGTTTGGCGCGGGCAGCCCGCTGGCCGAAGACGACGGGATCAACACCAGTTTCTTTTCCGCGCGGCTTACCCTGACCGGGCCTGCCGTGCAAAAGCTGATCGCCACGGTGGCGCCAAAGCTGGCCGCGGCGCTTGGGCAAAAGCTGGCGGCGCAAGCGGTGCCTGTGATCGGCGCGGTCACGGGGGCCGCGCTCAACGCCGCGTTCATGAACTATTACACCGAGATTGCGCGCGTGCGCTTTGCCCTGCTGCGGCTTGGTCAGATTCACGGCGCCGAACAGGTGATGGTCGAGTTTCGCGCCGCCGTGGACGCACCGCGCGTGACCAAAGCCTAGGTCACGCCACCAGCGATGCGCCCCCCAGGATCTGGTCTTGCAGGCTGGATGCGCGCTGTCGGGGGGCCGAAAAATCCAGATGGCTTTCCAGATGGCGCAAATGGGCATCCATCAGGGCGACCACCGTGTCGGCCTGCCCGGCCTCCAGCGCGCTGACGATCCCCGAATGTTCATCTTCGGCGCAATTGGACAGCGTGGCCCGACCGTATAGCCCGATGATCAGCGTAGATCGCATGGTCAGATCGGCAAGAATGCGGTCCATCACCTGATTGCCGGCGATGCGGGCCAGTTCCTGATGGAACTGCCGCGACAGGCGCAATTCGGTGGGATGGTCGCGCCGGGCCTTTGCCTCGGCCTCATCCGCCACGTTGCGCCGCAGCAGCGCGATGTCATCGGCCGTGACATTGGCCGCCGCCTCGCGCGCGATGACGCGTTCGATGGCGCGGCGGGCCTGAAACAGGTCGCGCGCTTCCTTTGGGCTGGGGCTGACGACAAAGGCGCCGCGGTTGGGGATCAGATCAACCACCTGCTGCGCGGCCAGCGCGGCCAGCGCCCGGCGCACATTGGCCCGGTTGCAGTTGAACATTTCGGCCAAGGCCGCCTCGGTCAGCTTGGTTCCGGCGGGCAGACGCTGTTCGGCCACGGCGCCAAGGATCGCGGAAACGATTCCATCCTCTGGCACCTCGACCGACATTTTCACCTCTTTGTCCACACCGCCAAAACCTAGTCACTGTGGAAGCAGATGACAATGCTCACAAAAAAATGCTTGTTTCGTTATCAAGTTTTGTTAACAATTTGTGTCAACCGAAGGGGAGGCACATGAAGATACTGATCGTCAATCCAAACTCGACCACGTCCATGACCGACAAGATCGTGGAGGCTGCCCGCTCCGTGGCAAGCCCGGGGGTCGAGATCATCGGGCGCACCGCCACCGGCGCGCCTGCCAGCATCGAAGGCCATCGGGATGAGGCGATGTGCCTGCCGCATCTGCTGCGCGAAGTGACCGAAGCCGAAGCCGCCGGGGTGGACGGCATCGTGGTCGCCTGCTTCGACGACCCGGGCATCGGCGCCTGCCGCGAGATCGCCACAGGCCCGGTCCTTGGCATCTGCGAGGCGGCGGTCAAGGCGGCCAGCATGGTGGCAACCTCGTTCAGCATCGTCACCACATTGCCGCGATCTGTGCCGGTGATCGAACATCTGGTCCACCGTTACGGCCTGTCGCACCAGTGCCGCCGCGTGCGGTCCGCCGCAATTCCGGTTCTGGCGCTGGAGGAGCCCGGATCGGATGCACGTCTGAAAATCCGCGCTGAAATTCTGCGCGCCATCGACGAGGATGGCTGCGAAGCCGTGGTCCTGGGGTGTGCCGGGATGGCCGATCTGACCGCATGGCTTAGCGTGGAAACCGGAATCCCCGTGATCGACGGCGTTACCGTCGCGACGCGGATGATCGAGGCCCTGATCGGGGCTGGCGTCAAGACCAGCAAGATCAATGCCTATGCCTTGCCAAATGCCAAATAACCCAATCCACGCAACAGGGAACCCATGACATGACCTATACGGACAATCCCCGACATGCCTCTGCCCTTCCGGGCGAGGGTGCTGCGACCGTCACCGAAAAAGCCTTGGGGCAGGAAAGCCTTGCCCCACAGCAAACCCGCATCATGGACCCTTGGTCGTATTTCTTTGCCTGGCTGGGCGGTTGCGTGTCGATCGGCACCTTTACCGTCGGATCGGGGCTTGTGGGCACGCTGAACCTTGTGCAGACCTTTGTCGCGATTGCCATCGGCTGCACCGTGATCGGCGTGGCGCTGATGATCAACGGGCAGGCCGGGCACAAATACGGCATCCCCTTCATGGTTCAGGCGCGCTCGGCCTTTGGCTTTACCGGAACGCGGATTCCCGCGCTGGTGCGGTCGGTTCCGGCGGTGGTCTGGTATAGCTTTCAAAGCTGGATCGGGGCCGGGGCGTTGAACCTTGTGTCGGCCACGCTCTTTGGGTTTGACAGTATGGTGTTCTGGTTCGTCAGCTTCCAGATCCTTCAGATCGGCCTGTCGGTTCTGGGCTTTCACGGCATCAAATGGCTGGAAAACATCGGCTCCGTCTTCATCATCGGCGCGCTGATCTACATGTTCTACAGCGTCATCACCAAATACGGCGATGCGATTTCGACCAATCTGATCGAGGCCGAAGGCACCTGGGGCGCGCCGTTCTGGGGGGCGACCATGCTGTTCCTTGGGGTCTATTCGACCATGATGCTGAACGTCAGCGACTATTCGCGCGAACTGCGGCACAGCACGGGGCGGTTCTGGCAGGTGATGATCTATACCAATTCGATCCTGCCCGCGACGCTGTTCATGGGCATGATCGGCCTGATGGTGTCCGGTGCGACGGGCGAGGTTGATCCGATCAAGGTGTTCTCAAGCGCGGTGGACAACACCTTCCTGCTGGTCGTGACACTCCTGTTCATCGCCTTTGCGCAGGTGACGACCAACGTCCTGAACAACGTGGTGCCGCCCGCCTATGCGCTGATGGATATCTTCAAGCTCAGCTTCAAGAAATCGGCGGTGCTGGTGGGTGTGCTGGCCTTTGCGACCTTCCCGTGGGAATTGGTCAAGGACGAGTCGGCGGCGGGTCTTGGCCTGTTCATCCGCACCTATTCCGCCTTCCTTGGCCCGATCTTTGCCATTCTGGTGGTGGATTACTATGTGCTGCGCAAGCAGACGCTGGACATGCAAAAGCTCTATGATCCCAACGGCCCCTATGCCGGTGTGAACTGGGCTGCGATGATTGCGATGGCGGTCGGGATCGTGGCGGCGCTGATCTTCTCGGGGATTTCCTGGTATGCCAGCCTGCTGCCGTCGGGGATCACCTATTACCTGCTGATGCGCAACCTGCCTTCGGCGCGGCGCTTCCTCGACTGATCGTCGGCACACATCCGTCAAGAGCCCGCCGTTGCGCGGGCTCTTTTCGTTTACGTCATTCGGATTGCGTCGAAAGCCAGTCCATCAAGGCGGGGCGGGCGCTGGCGGCGCCCTTGGCGCGGGCCTCGTCAATCACGGCGCGCACCTCGGTCAGATCGATCCGGCGCAACAGCGCCTTGACCGGACCGATCGAGGCAGGGCGCATCGACAGGCTGCGCAGGCCAAGCGCGGCAAGGGCCAGCGCCTCGATCGGGCGGCCCGCATCTTCGCCGCAGAACGACAGCGGCGTGTTCGACGCGGCGCACCGGGCAACAATCTGTTCGATGAACCCAAGGAACGACAGGTTCAGCACATCATAGCGCCGCCGCACCCGTTCATTCTCGCGGTCGGCGGCAAAGAAGAACTGTTTCAGATCATTGCCACCGATCGACACGAAATCGGTCAGATCGAAAAACGCTTGTGGTGCAAAGGCAAGGCTGGGGGTTTCCAGCATCGCGCCGATTTCAAGGTTTGCCGGCATCACATGGCCAAGCGAGCGTTCGCGGTGCACCTCGCGCAAGACATGGGCGCGGGCCTCCTGAAACTCGGAAAACTCGGTGATGAAGGGGAACATCACCGTCAGCGGGCGGCCATTGGCGGCACGCAGCAGCGCCTGGATCTGCATCCGCAGCACGCCCGGCTTGTCAAGGCCGACCCGGATCGCGCGCCAACCCATCGCCGGGTTCGGCTCGTCATTCGGTTTCATGTAGGGCAGCACCTTGTCGGACCCGATGTCCAGCGTGCGAAACGCCACCCGCTTGCCCTGCGCCGCATCCATGACCCGGGCATAAAGCCCGGCAAGCTCGGCCCGGCGCGGCATCTTGTTGCGCACCAGAAATTGCAATTCGGTCCGAAACAGGCCCACCCCATCGGCGCCCGAACCCACAAGGCTGGGCAGATCGGCCATCAGACCTGCGTTCATGTGCAAGCCTATGGTGGTGCCGCAGCGCGTGGTGGCCGGCAGATCACGAAAGGCGGCATAGCGCTTTTGCGCCTGCGCCTGCATCGCGATCTTGTCGCGAAACGCGCGGGCCACGGTTTCTTCGGGGCGCAGATGCACGATGCCCTGATCGCCATCGACCAGGATATGGTCGCCATTCAGCGCCTCTGATCCGATGCGGCGCGCATGGATCACCAGCGGTATCGCCAGCGCACGGGCCACGATCGCGGCATGGCTGCCGACCGAGCCTTCCTCCAGCACGACACCGCGCAGCTTGCGACCATATTCCAGAAGTTCGGCAGGTCCGATGTTGCGCGCCACAAGCACCGGATTTTCCGGCATTTCGGCCCCGGTGTCGGTGCCTTGCCCGGTCAGGATGCGCAAAAGCCGGTTCGACAGATCATCCAGATCGTTCAACCGCTCGCGCAAGTAGGCATCGGGCACCTGTTCCATCCGGGCACGGGCGGCGGATTGTTCCTTTTCCACCGCGGCCTCGGCGGACAGGCCGCTCTGGATGTCTTCCTCCATCCGGCGCAGCCAGCCGCGTGAATTGGCAAACATCCGGTAGGCTTCCAGCACCTGTTTCTGATCCTTGTCCAGGCTTTCCGCCGACAACAGATCATCCACCGACACGCGCAGCTGGCCCACGGCGGCGCGGATGCGCTCGATCTCGACCGCGGGGTCGTCGGCCACCGGGTTTGTCACCACCACACGCGGCTCGTGCAGCCAGACATGGCCTTCGGCCGCACCTTCCTGCCCGGTTGCGCCGCGAAACATCACCGGCTGGCGGTGCAGGGCGCGCATCCCGTCCTCGTCCGAGGTGAAGGCGCCCAGCTCTGTCATCTCGGCCAGCACCATGGCCACGACTTCCAGCGCATAGATTTCGTCATCTGAAAACTGGCGGGCGGTTTTCGACTGCACCACCAGCACGCCCAGCTTTTCCCCCACGCGCTGGATCGGCACGCCCAGAAAGCTCGAGTAAATCTCCTCGCCGGTTTCGGGCATGTAGCGAAAGCCCTTTTCGGCGGGGGCATCGGCGGTGTTGACGGGGGTGTTGGTGCGCGCGACCCGCCCCACCAGACCCTCGCCCAGTTTCATCCGTGTCTTGTGCACCGATTCCGGCTTCAACCCTTCGGTCGCGCACAGCTCAAGCGTTTCGGGGTCGCGGAACAGATAAATCGAACACACCTCGGTGCGCATGGAATCGGCGATCAGATGGGTGATCTGGTCAAGCCGTTCCTGACCCTTGGCCTGTGCGCCAAGCACGTCGCGCAGGCGGCGAAGGAGTTTGCGACTGTCGCTGTCTGACCGTTCTGGCATAAAGAGGCATCCCTTGACTTGCTCTCTCTATAGGCGAGGCCGCGCCGAATGGGGAGTAGGGAAACGCAAACCGCCCCGCGCAGCGCGGGCTTTGCCATGAAGCGCCCGAATTTGAGGCGCGAATTCCGCAGCCACTGTCCCGTGGCCCCATGAAAAACCGCCAAGGGATTGAAACCCCTTGGCGGCGGATGTGCGGGCCTGGTGCCGGATCAGGCCTTGTCGAGTTCGAAGCAGTCGTGCAGCGCCTGCACGGCAAGTTCCATATACTTGCGGTCGATCAGCACCGAGATCTTGATCTCGGATGTGGCGATCACCTTGATATTGATGTTTTCGGCCGCCAGCGCCTTGAACATCTTCGCCGCCACGCCCACCTGGCTGCGCATCCCGATCCCCACGACCGACACCTTGGCCACATCGGTATCGGCGATCAGCTCGTCATATTTGATCAGACCTGCGGCGCGGGCGTCCTCCATGGCCTTTTGCGCGCGCGCCACCTGATTGGTGGGCACGGAAAAGGTCATGTCGGTCACGGCGCCCGGATGGCTGCCGTAATTCTTCTCGCTGATGTTCTGAACGATCATATCGACGTTCACACCCGCATCGGCCAGCGGGCCAAAGATGGCGCTGGCAACGCCGGGGCGATCCTCGACGGTGACGAGGGTCATTTTCGCTTCATCGCGGCTATAGGCCACGCCAGAGACGACTTTCGATTCCATGATTTCATCCTCGTCGCAGACCAGGGTTCCAGAGTTTTCATCGGTATCCTCGAACGAGGACAGGACGCGCAGCCGCACCTTGTAGCGCATGGCCAGCTCGACCGACCGGGTTTGCAAGACCTTGGCGCCCAAGGAGGCCAGTTCCAGCATTTCCTCGAAGGCGATCTTGTCAAGTTTGCGCGCCTTGGACGCGATGCGCGGGTCGGTGGTGTAAACGCCATCGACATCGGTGTAGATGTCACAGCGTTCCGCGCCAAAGGCCGCGGCAAAGGCCACGGCGGTGGTGTCAGACCCGCCGCGGCCCAGCGTGGTGATCCGGCCTTCTGCGCTCAGCCCCTGAAAGCCCGCAACCACGGCGACCTTGAAACCTTCGGCAAATTTTGCGTCGATGTTGGCGCGCGGAATGTCGATGAACCGGGCCGATCCATGCGCCGAGGTGGTGTTGATCGGAACCTGCCAGCCTTGCCAGCTGCGCGCCGGGATGCCCATCTCCTGAAGCCGCAGGGCCATCAGCCCGGCGGTCACATTCTCGCCGCTGGCCACCACGGCGTCATATTCGCGCGCGTCATAAAGTTTTGACGTGCCCTCGACATAGCCGACCAGACGGTTCGTCTCTCCCGACATGGCGCTGACGATGACGATCACGTCATAGCCGCGCTCGACCTCTGCCTGCACCTTTTTCGCGGCATTCTCGATCCGCGACAGATCGGCCACCGAGGTGCCCCCGAATTTCATCACCAGAAGCGGCATGGTCCAGTCCTTCCACGGCCCCCAAAACAACCCGCCGTCTCTTATGCGGGGGCGGGGGGCGGCGCAAGCCCCGCCGGAGGATCTGACGATCATTCCCCGCGCGCTGTGGCGCGGGGCCGGGTGTCACAGCGCGCGCCAGCCAATGTCGCGGCGGCAAAAGCCCTCTGGCCAATCGATCGCATCGACCAGCGCATAGGCGCGCGCCTGCGCCTCGGCCAGCGTGGCACCCCGGGCTGTCGCGTTCAGAACCCGTCCCCCCGCTGCGACGATCTGCCCGTCGCGCGTGGCGGTGCCTGCGTGAAACATCATCTGGGTGGAGCTTTCGGGCAGGCTGTCCAGCCCGCCGATCACGCTGCCCTTGGCATAGGCGCCGGGATACCCGGTGGCGGCCATCACCACGGTCAGCGCATGATCCTCGGCCCAGTTCACCCGCGCGCTTTCCAGCCGGCCCTCGGCGCAGGCCAGCAGTAGGTCCAGCGCCTGCGCGCCCAGCCGCATCATCAGCACCTGGGTTTCCGGGTCGCCAAAGCGCGCATTGTATTCGACCAGCCGGCATTGGCCGCCGTCGATCATCAGCCCCGCGTAAAGCACGCCCTGATAGGGTGTGCCGCGCCGCGCCATTTCGCGGATCGTGGGCAGAATGATCTGGTCCATCGCCTGCTGTTGCAGCGCCGGGGTCAGCACCGGCGCCGGGGAATAGGCCCCCATCCCGCCGGTATTGGGGCCGGTGTCGCCGGTCCCTACGCGCTTGTGGTCCTGGGCGGTGCCGATGGGCAGGGCGTTGATGCCATCGGTCAGCACGAAGAACGAGGCTTCCTCGCCCTGCATGAACTCCTCGATCACCACTTCGGCGCCCGCGCTGCCGAATTCGCCGCCAAACATGTCGTCAATGGCGGCCAGCGCCTCGGCCTCGGTCATCGCCACGATCACACCCTTGCCCGCGGCCAGACCATCGGCCTTGACCACGATTGGCGCGCCCTTGGCCCTGACATGGGCACGCGCGGGCTCGGCCTGATCAAAGCGCGCATAGGCCGCCGTGGGGGCGGCGCTGGCCGCGCAGATTTCCTTGGTAAAGGCCTTTGACGCCTCCAGCCGGGCGGCGGCCGCACTTGGGCCAAACGTCAGGATGCCGGCGGCGCGCGTCGCATCGGCCACGCCCGCGGCCAGCGGGGCCTCGGGGCCGATGATGACAAAATCCACCGCATTCTCGACACAGAAATCGACCACCGCCGCGCCGTCCAGAATGTCGATCTGCGCACAGTCGGCCAGGGCCGCGATCCCCGCATTGCCGGGCGCCACGATCAGACGGTCGGTCTTCGGGTTCTGTTTCACCGCCCAGGCCAGCGCATGTTCGCGCCCGCCAGAGCCGAGGATCAGGATGTTCATGGACGCGCCCCCTTGGCCTTCGGTTGCGCGCGTCATAAGGTTCGCCGGTGATGGAGGCAAGCCATATGGACCTGTTCGAAGACGGACCCACACCCGAGGCCGCGCCGGTCGGCAACAGCCCGGAATACACCGTGTCCGAGCTTTCGGGCGCGGTCAAACGGGTGATCGAGGGTGAATTCGGCCTTGTGCGCGTGCGGGGCGAGGTGGGGCGCGTGTCGCGGCCTGCCTCGGGGCATCTCTATTTCGATCTGAAGGATGACCGCAGCGTGATCGCCGCGATTTCCTGGAAAGGGCAGGTGGGCAAGATGCAGACCCGCCCCGAGGAAGGGATGGAGGTGATCGCCACCGGCCGGATGACCACCTTTCCGGGCCAGTCGAAATATCAACTGATCGTCGAGGATGTGGCCCCGGCGGGGGCTGGCGCGCTGATGGCGATGCTGGAAAAGCGCCGCGCCGCCTTGCAGGCCGAAGGGTTGTTCGATCCCGCGCGCAAAAAGCCGCTGCCCTTTCTGCCGCAGGTGATCGGGGTCGTGACCTCGCCCTCGGGCGCGGTGATCCGCGACATCCTGCACCGCCTGCGCGACCGGTTTCCGCGCCATGTGCTGATCTGGCCCGTGGCGGTGCAAGGGCAGGACTGCGCGGCGCAGGTGGCGGCAGCGATCCGCGGGTTCAACGCCATTGCCCCCGGCGGGCCGATCCCGCGCCCCGACGTGCTGATCGTGGCGCGCGGCGGCGGCAGTCTGGAGGACCTGTGGGGCTTCAACGAGGAAATCGTGGTGCGGGCGGCGGCGGCGTCGCAGATCCCGCTGATCTCGGCCGTGGGGCACGAGACGGACACCACGCTGATCGACCATGCCGCCGACCGCCGCGCGCCCACCCCTACGGCTGCGGCGGAAATGGCGGTGCCGGTGCGGCTCGATCTGCTGGCTTCGGTGGACAGTCTTGGCGCGCGCCTGAGCCGGGCCTTGGCGCAGGGCCTCGCGCTGCGCGGGCAACGGTTGCGCGATCTGTCACGGGCGCTGCCGCGGCTTGATGCGCTGCTGGCCACCCCGACGCAGCGCCTGGATGCGGCCACCGGGCGCTTGTCGGGGGCGCTGTCGCTTGCCGTCAGCCGCAAGCGCGGCGTCTATGCGCGGCAGGCCGGGCGGCTGTCGCCGCTTGCGCTTGCCACGCTTGTGGCGCGGCGACGCGACGCGCTGTCGCGCCGGGCCGAGGCGCTGGAGGCGCGCTTCACCCGCAAGCGCGACCTGTGGCAGTCGGGGCTGGACAAATGGGCCTCGCGGCTGGCGCCGTCGCTGGCGCGGCTGGTGACACAGGCCGGTCTGCGGCTTTCCGAACAGCGCAAGGCCCTGACCCTTCTGAGCGCGCGGCTGGAGGCCGCACCGGCGCAACGCTTTGCCGATCTGGAGCGGCGGCTTGACGCGCTGGACCGCACCCGGCAGACGCTGGGCTATGCCGAAACGCTGCGGCGCGGCTATGCTGTGGTGCGCGGCGACGGCGCGGTGATCACAAACCGGGCCGCCGCCGAACGGGCAAGCGCGCTGGAGGTGGAATTCCACGACGGGCGTCTTGCGCTTTCCCCCCGTGGCGCAGCGCGCAAGGCGGGCGGGACAAAACCGCCGGAACAAGGGTCATTGTTCTGAAGTGACAAGTCTTGCGGCCCAAGGCGCGGAACCCGGGCCGGAATTGTTCGAAAATGACAAGATTGACGGCGCCCAACCTGACGCCCCGATAGGCTGGCCAGTGGCAAACAGTCTGAAAACGGCAGGTGCTGCGCGCGGGATCAGACGCCCAGATCCGGGCCGGCGCAGGGCAACGGATCGGGGGATTGCGCGACTTCGGACAGTTCCGTCCCCGGTGCGTTGCCGATGAACAGCCCGGTCAGCCGCCCGTCCTCGCGCCAGAAGGTCCAGCATTGCGCCGTCGGGTCGTGCTCATACACAAAGCAGATATTCCCCGCATCCTCATACCAGGACCCATCGCGGCAGATATCGCCCGTGAAGGCCCAGCGCACCTTGCGGCCCGGCAAGTATTCCTCGGCGCCATAAATCTCGCCACTCTGGCTGAAAGTCAGGGTCTTGCCGGTGGTATAGGCCTCGAATTCGGCCCCGGTCAGCGGAACCGGCGGTTCGGCAGCGGGGGTCAGACCCGGCATCAGGCCAAGGCTGAGGCCAAGAACAAGGGCAAGGCGGCGCGTCATGGCGGGCTCCATCACTGATGCCCGAAGTCTCGCATCAAACGAAGGGCCGCGCCAGTGACAAGCGCCGTCATTGCGCGGGTTCTTGCCCGGCGGTCGCGGCCCAGCGGCGCAGGTGCCGCTTCATCAAACGGTGCCAAAGCCGCGGGGCCATGGCAAGGGCGCAGGCCACCGGCAAGGGCCAGGGCAGCAGGGGCGCGTCCTCGGTCAGTCGCAGCGCCGGGTAGGGGCGTGCCGGATGGGCGTGGTGATCGGAATGGCGCGGCGCGTTGAGCATGAGCGCCGACGAAAACCAGTGCGGCGTGTTCCACGAATGCCGTGGGCCGACAGGTTCATACCGCCCATCGGGCAGGCGGGCGCGGGTCAGGCCGTAATGTTGCACATAATCGCCCAGCAGTTGCTGCATCTGGGCATGGGCCGCAAGCAGCAGCCAGATCAGGGCGCCAAACGGCCCGCCGATGGCCGCCCCAAGGATCAGGCAGGCCCCGCCGATCCCCAGATACCAGACATAAGGATGCACGCCGTTCTGTCCGCGCCGTCTGGCCCGCAGCGCATCTTCGGCGGCCTTTCCTGCCAGAAACCCGCCCCAAAAGGCCCGCGGCGCGAAGCGCCAGAAACTTTCACCGGCGCGCGCCGAATTCGGGTCCTTCTCGGTTGCCACATGCACATGATGAACCAGCCGGTGTGCCGAAGCGTGATGGCCGAAAAGCATCATGGAATAGACCAGCACGCCCAGACGATACAGTGTCCGCCCGGGCCGATGGATCAATTCATGCGCGCAAGGGTGCCCGACATGGCCCAGAAACGTGCTGGTGCCAAAGAACAGCAGCACTTTCTCCCCGGTGTCGAGGTGGTCTGACGTGATCCCCCACACCGTAAGCGGCAAAAGCAGCACGACGCCCAGCCCCACGGCGACCAGCAGCGCATCGGCGGCCGGAAACTCGGCCCCCTCCTCTGCATTGCCCGCGACATAGGGGATCAGCTGGTCCAGCACGATCACCAGAAGCGCGGTATAAAGAAAACCCGCCCACAGCCAGACGCCCCCCAGCCAGACGCCCAGCCCGATCAACGGGACAGGCGACAGGGCGGCGGCTGCGAAAACCGGCATGGGAAGGGGCTTGGCGCTCATGTTGGCAGGTTTAGCATGGAATCGCGGCCAATCCATGGCAGCGATGTCGCAGGACTGTGGTCCGGCGGCCTGCGCCCGTGCGCTTGCGCCGCCTTGCCGGGGGCTGACCCCTTTCTTTACCCGGCCAAAGGGTTTAGGGGAGGACAAAGCCAAAGCCAACGTCCGGGGCCCCGATGTCTTTTTTCAAGAAACTCCGCGACAAGATGTTCCGCTCGTCCGACAAGATCGGCGAGGGGCTGGACGCACTGGTCACGGATGCTGCGGATGCGCCCTCTGCCGCGCCGGCCACATCCCCCCCCGCACCCGAGGCGGCCAAGCCTGGGCTGATCGGGCGGCTTTTTGGCGCAGCAACCGCCGAGGAGCCGCGGCGCGAGCTTGACGATGCGATGCTGGAAAGCCTTGAGGAGCTGCTGATCCAGGCGGATATGGGGGTCGATACCGCCCTGCGGGTCAGCGCCAACATCGCCGAGGGGCGGTTTGGCAAGCGCATCAGCGCAACCGAATTGCGCCGCGCGCTTGCCGATGAGGTGGCGCGGATCATGGAGCCGGTGGCGCGCCCGATGCCGATCTATCCCACCAAGCCGCAGGTCGTGCTGGTCGTGGGGGTCAACGGATCGGGCAAGACCACGACGATCGGCAAGCTGGCCAGCCAGTTCAAGGCGGCGGGCAAATCGGTGGTGATCGCCGCGGGCGACACGTTCCGCGCGGCCGCCGTCGAGCAGTTGCAGGTCTGGGGCAGCCGCGCCGGGGTTCCGGTGATGACCGCGCCCGAAGGGTCGGACCCCGCCAGCCTTGCCTTTGATGCGCTGACCCGCGCGCGGGCCGAAGGGGCCGATCTGTTGATGATCGACACCGCGGGCCGCTTGCAGAACCGCGCCGACCTGATGGAGGAATTGGCCAAGATCGTCCGTGTGCTGCGCAAGGTCGATCCCAGCGCGCCGCACAACACGCTTTTGGTGCTGGACGCGACCACGGGGCAGAACGCGCTGGCGCAGGTCGAGATTTTCCGCAAGATCGCCGATGTCTCGGGCCTTGTGATGACAAAGCTGGATGGCACGGCCAAGGGCGGTGTCCTTGTCTCGCTGGCCGACAAGTTCGGCCTGCCGATCCATGCGATCGGCGTGGGCGAGCAGATTGACGATCTGGCCCCCTTCGATCCGCAGGATTTTGCCAATGCCCTGGTGGGGCTGGACCGCTGATCCCCGCAGGCCTTTGGCCTGTCCCGGCACGTGAGGCGGCATGAGCGGCTGGCTGATTTCACTTGAAGGCACGGCGCAAGGCAAGGATCTGGCCTTGGCGCTTGCGCTGATGGCGGCGGTGTTGCACGCGCTGTTTGGTGCGCTGCAAAAGGGGCGGCATGATCCGTGGCTGTCGCGCGCCGCGATTGACGCCTGTTACGGGCTGATCGCTGCGCCCTTCGCGCTTTTTGTCGTGCCCTGGCCCGAGCCGCATATGTGGGTGATCTTTGCCGGGGCCTTTGTGATCCATGCCGCCTACAAGGTGGCGCAAGCGATGACCTATACGCGTGGGGCCTATACCGTGGTTTACCCTGTGGTGCGCGGCACGGGGCCTTTGTTCACCGTGATCGCGGCGGGGCTGGTGTTTGGCGAGGTTTATGCGCCGGGCCAATGGCTTGGCGTGGCGGTGCTGGTGGCGGGCATCCTTGGGCTGGCGGCCTGGAACCTGACCCATGTCACGCTGAACCGCGACCGCATGGTTCCGGCCTTGGGCTTTGCCGTGCTGACCGGGGCGCTGGTTGCGGCCTATACCACCTATGATGCCTGGGGCATCCGGGCGACGGCGGACCCGTTCACCTTTCTGGCATGGTTTTTCATGCTGGATGGCATTTTCATTCCGGTTGTGACAGCAGGGCGTTGGCGCAAGCTGCCGCTGTCCGAGGTGGGGCCGCTGCTGCGCCGGGGGCTTCTTGGCGCCTTCGTTGCCTTTTTCAGCTTTGGCGCCATCATGCTGGCGACCCGGCTGGACAAGGTGGGGGAGGCGGCGGTGTTGCGCGAAACCTCGACCGTGTTCGCCGCCCTGATCGGCTGGCTGGTGCTGGGGGAAAAGGTCGGGCGGGTGCAGGTGGCCTTGATGGCCCTGATCGCGCTTGGGGCGGTGATGATGGAATTTGCGGGGTAGGAAATGGCTGGAAAGCAGATCAACGGTTTTGTCAAACAGGCGCTGGAACTGGGGCCGACGCTGGCGTTTTTCCTGATCTACCTGCGGATCAAGGAAGACACCTTCCTGATCGCCGGCACCGAATATTCCGGCTTTATCGTTGCGGCGCTGGTGTTCATTCCGATCCTGCTTGTCTCGATGGGGATATTGTGGGCGCTGACCGGGGCGATCAGCCGGATGCAGGTGTTCACCGCCTTCATGGTGATCTTCTTTGGCGGCCTGACCGCTTGGTTCAATGACGAGCGGTTCTTCAAGATGAAGACCACCATCGTTTACGGCTGTCTGGCAGGCTTGCTGGGGATCGGTCTGTTGCGCGGGCAAAGCTGGCTGCAATATGTGATGGGAGAGCTGCTGCCGATGCGCACCGAAGGCTGGATGATCCTGACACGGCGGCTGTGCGCGATGTTTGTCGCGCTGGCGGTGGCCAATGAGGTGATCTGGCGCACCATGTCCACCGACACCTGGGTCAAGCTGGAAACCTTTGCCATGCCGGCGGCGCTTGTCGGCTTCCTGTGGTGGCAGATTTTTGCGCTGCAACGCTTCCTGATCGAGCCGGATCAGGACGGCAAGGCCTGAGCCTCGCGGCCGGGCCCCGAGGCGCTGCGTTCCGATGCGCACGGCGGCCAAGCCATGCGTGCCGGGAAACGGGCCTTGCATCGGGGGGCGTTGACCGGGCCGCCGAACAGGCGTATGCGCAGCATCGTGGTGCTTTGTTGCCGGATTGCGGGCCACGTTAAACATTCCGCTAAAAGGGTCTTGGGTCGAACAAAAGCCCCGAAGCCTTTGCCGGTTTCGGGGTTTTATTCTGCGGGTGGATGCCAAGATGACGGACAACTGGAAAACGCGCACGAAACTGGTGCATGAGGGCAGCCGCCGCAGCCAATATGGCGAGATGGCCGAGGCGATTTTCCTGACCCAGGGCTTTGTCTATCCCACCGCCGAGGCCGCCGAGGCACGGTTTGTCAAGGCGGGTGAAGACGAGTTCATTTATGCCCGTTACGGCAACCCGACCACCCGCATGTTCGAAGAACGCATCGCCGGGCTGGAGGGGACCGAGGATGCCTTTGCCACCGCAAGCGGCATGGCGGCGGTGTCGGGCGCGCTGACATCCATGCTGCGGGCGGGCGATCATGTGGTCAGCGCGCGGGCGCTGTTCGGATCGTGCCTTTACATCCTCGAGGAGGTGCTGACCCGCTACGGCGTGCGTGTGACCTTTGTGGACGGGGCCGATCTGGACCAATGGCGCGCGGCGGTGACGCCGGGCACCAAGGCGGTGTTCTTTGAATCCATGTCTAACCCGACGCTGGAACTGGTCGATATCACCGCCGTGTCGGACATCGCCCATGCGGTCGACGCCTTGGTCGTGGTCGACAACGTCTTTGCCACGCCGATCTTTTCGCGCGCAGTCGATCAGGGCGCAGATGTGATCGTCTATTCCACCACCAAGCATATCGACGGGCAGGGCCGCGCCTTGGGCGGTGTGGTCTGCGGCACCACGGAGTTCATCCGCAAGACGCTTGAGCCTTACATGAAGCACACGGGCGGCAGCATGTCGCCCTTCACCTCGTGGATCATGCTGAACGGGATGGCGACGCTGGATCTGCGCTGCCGGGCGATGGCGGCCTCGGCGCTCGACGTCGCGCGCGCGCTCGATGGGCACCCAAAGCTGGCCCGGGTGATCTATCCGGGGCTGGAGAGCCATCCGCAGCACGCGCTGGCCATGGCGCAGATGGGGTCGGGCGGCACCTTGGTGACCTTTGACATCGCGGCGGGCAAGGAGGCGGCCTTCCGCTTCATGAACCAGCTTCAGATCGCCAAGATTTCCAACAATCTGGGCGATGCCAAGACGATCGCCACCCATCCGGCCACCACCACGCACCAGCGTTTGCCGCAGGATCAGAAGGATGCGCTGGGCATCACGCCGGGGCTGATCCGGCTGTCGGTGGGCCTTGAAGATTCGGACGATCTGATTGCCGATCTCTTGTCCGCGCTGGACGCGGCCTGAGCCGCCCGGCCCGACCTTGTGCGGCAGCGCGCCGCACCCATATTGCGCGGCAGGCCATGACAAACCTGGCCTGCCGACTGATCCGACGCCAAAGCGGCTGCGTATAACCTGCTGACATTGACGGCCAGCCCCTTGGGTGCGGCCCGAACCGGAAGGACATCCCATGAACGTCTATACCCCCGAGATCGACCGCAAGCCGAGCCGTGCCGAAGCGGAAGCGGCGCTTGCGCTGCTTCAGAATTGGGCGCGTGCCTCGTCGGATGACGAAATCGCCACGCTGGAGCCCTCGGTCGGGTATCTGCTGCCGGGGCAGGGCTATCCGGCACTCAGCCGCGCCTATCCCGCCGATTTCAAGGTGACGGAGACGTATAAGGACAGTCTGCCCGATTTGCAGAATGGCCCCAGCAGCCTGATCCGCGGGGCACGCCAGCGGATTCAGCATGTGGGGATTTCCAACTTCCGCCTGCCGATCCGCTATCAGACGCGCGACGGGGCGCCGGTGATGCTGGAAACCAGCGTGACGGGCACCGTCAGCCTTGAGGCCGACAAGAAGGGCATCAACATGAGCCGCATCATGCGGTCCTTCTATACCCATGCCGGGCAGACTTTTGGCTTTGCGGTGATCGAAGCGGCGCTGGACGATTACAAGACCGATCTGGACAGCTATGATGCGCGCATCCAGATGCGGTTTTCCTATCCGATGCAGATCCGCTCGCTGCGCTCGGGGTTGACCGGGTGGCAGTATTACGATGTGGCCTTTGAACTGGTCGAGGCGGCAGGGGTGCGCAAGCGCATGATCCATCTGGATTATGTCTATTCCAGCACCTGCCCCTGCTCGCTTGAACTGTCCGAACATGCGCGCATGACGCGGGGGCAATTGGCCACCCCGCATTCACAACGCTCGGTCGCGCGGATTTCGGTCGAGGTGCTGGACGACAGCCTGTCAATCGAGGATCTGGTCGAGGCGGCGCGCGCGGGCGTGATCACCGAGACGCAGGTGATGGTCAAGCGCGAGGATGAACAGGCCTTTGCCGAGTTGAACGCGGCAAATCCGATCTTTGTCGAGGATGCCGCACGGTCATTCTGCGCCGTGCTGAAACGCGATCCGCGGATCGGCGATTTCCGCGTGCTGGCCAGCCATCAGGAAAGCCTGCACAGTCATGACGCGGTCAGCCTGCTAACCGAAGGCGCGACCTTTGCGCAAGACAGCCTTGACCCACGCCTGTTCCAGTCGCTGTTCCACATCGGCTGAACCGGGCAAGGGCGTTTCGACACTGCGGGGTGGCAAAGGGCGCTTTGCCACCCCCTTTGTCGCGCAGAGGGCGCGATTGACGCGCCATGGGGCCGGGCGTAGAACGCGGCTATCATGGTCGATACCCGGCCCATTGCGAATGTGATCGGCAGGCTGCTGGTCTTTCTGGCGGCCACGATGCTGGTTCCGGCCGCAGTTGACGCTTTCTCGGACCCCGAGAATGCCTGGGATTTTCTGGAAAGCGCGCTGATCACCGGCGGCATAGGGGCGGCGTTGATGCTGTCCACCGGCACGTCCGACGCGGCGCGACTGGACAACCGGCAAGCCTATCTGATGACCGTCCTGATCTGGACCCTGTTGCCGCTGTTTGCCTGCCTGCCCTTTGTGATCGGCGCGCCGGGCCTTGGCTTTACCGATGCCTATTTCGAGGCGGTGTCGGGCATCACCACCACGGGCGCCACGGTGATCGTCGGGCTTGATGATCTGCCGGACGGGATGAACCTTTGGCGTGGCATGCTCAACTGGCTGGGCGGGCTGGGTATCGCCTTTGTTGCGATGATCTTCTTGCCCGTGCTGCGCGTGGGGGGCATGCAATTCTTTCGCACCGAAGGCTTTGATACCCTGGGCAAGGCCTTGCCGCGCGCGGTCGATATCGCCCGGGCGCTGCTTTTGGTCTATGCCGGGCTGACGGTGGCCTGTATCGCGGTTTACCTTGCACTGGGCATGTCGGGGCTGGATGCCGTGGTCAATGGCATGGCGACCATCGCGACGGGGGGCTTTTCCCCCTCGGACATCTCGTTCAGCAAATACCCCGGTGCGGCGGAATACGCCGGGGCGCTGTTCATGCTGCTGGGCAGTTTTCCCTATATTCTTTACGCGCGCATGGTGGCGGGGCAGACGGGCGCGCTGTGGCAGGATCTTCAGGTGCGCGCGCTGCTGCGCTGGACCCTTTACGCGGTCGTTAGCGTCACGCTCTGGCGCGTCCTGACCTCTGACATGGGGCTTGAGCCCGCGTTTCGCGAGGCGCTGTTCAACCTTGTGTCGATCATCACCGGCACCGGGTTCTTCAGCGGCAGCTTCGCGTCCTGGGGCAGTTTTGCCATGGCGGTCGCGCTGATCGTCGGATTGATCGGCGGCTGTTCCGGCTCGTCCTCGGGGGCGCTGTCGGTGTTCCGGGTGCAGGTGGCCTGGGCCGCGGTGCAAAGCCAGATCGCCCGGATCCACGCGCCAGACCGGGTCGTGCCCATCCGCTATGCCGGCCGCCCGGTCGAGGAGGAGACGATCAACGCCCTCATGCTTTATGTGACCGGCTATATCCTGATCATCGGGGTGCTGACCGTGGCCATGTCGATGACCGGGGTTGACATGATCTCGTCGCTGTTCGGTATCTGGATGGCCCTTGGCAACATCGGCTATGGCTATGGCGATATGGTCGCGGCCACCGGCACATTCCGCGATTTTCCCGATCAGGCCAAATGGCTGATGAGTCTGGCCATGCTTTTGGGCCGGCTGGGACTGCTGGCGGTTCTGGTTGTGGTTTTGCCGTCGTTCTGGCGCGCCTGAATGCAGCGCCGCGATTGACTTGACCGCCCGGCTTCGCCAAGGCTCGCCCCCATGATCGATCTGCGACCCGTGACCTATGTGATCGGCCTGCTGGTGGTTGCCATGGGACTTTTCATGGTGCTTCCGCTGGCGCTTGATCTGGCCGACGGCAATGACAATTGGCGTGCCTTCTTCCAGTCGGCCATCCTGTGTGTGGTGGCCGGGGGCGCGCTGGCGCTGGCTTCGGCCAACGGGGCAGGGCCATCGATGACCTTGCAGCAGATTTTCCTGCTGACCACTGGCGTCTGGATTGCGATGCCCGCCTTTGGTGCCTTGCCCTTGATGCTGGGCGCGCCAGAGCTTGGCCCCACCGATGCCTTCTTCGAGGCGGTGTCGGGCATGACCACGACCGGCACCACCGTGATCACCGGGCTGGACGATCTGCCGCCGGGCGCCAACCTGTGGCGCGGCATCCTGCAATGGCTGGGTGGGCTTGGGATCGTGATCGTGGCGCTCCTGTTCCTGCCGGTGATGAAGGTGGGGGGCATGCAGTTCTTCCGCTCCGAGGGGTTTGACACGCTGGGCAAGGTGCTGCCGCGCGCGCTTGATATCTCCTCGGCGCTGATCCAGATCTATGTCTGGCTGACGGTCGCCTGCGCTGTCACCTATTTTGCACTGGGGATGACCGGGTTTGACGCGGTGATGCATGCGCTGACCACCGTCTCGACCGGCGGCATGTCCAGCTATGATGCGTCGTTCGGGGTGTTCCAGGGGCCGCTGGAATATGCTGCGGCCGCCTTCATGATCCTGGGAAGCCTGCCCTTCATCCGCTTTGTGCAACTGGCCCAGGGCTCTTTCGCGCCGCTCTGGCACGACCCACAGGTCCGCGCCTATCTGCGCTGGAACCTTTATGCCATCCTCGCCGTGGTGGGATACGAGCTTTGGACGCATGACTATCCTGCCGGGGCGGTGCTGCGCGAGGCGACGTTCAATGTGGTGTCCACCTTTTCCGGCACCGGCTTTGCCAGCGTGGACCTGTCGGGCTGGGGGGCCTTTCCGTTTGTCATCCTGATCATCGTCGGGCTGATCGGCGGATGCACCTCCTCGACCGGCTGTTCGGTCAAGGTGTTTCGTTACCTGATCCTGATCGAGGCGATCAAGGTGCAGATCAAGCGGCTGCACAACCCGTCCTCGGTGAACCCGCTGCGCTATGACGGGCGCACGGTCACGCAGGACGTTCTGGATTCGGTGATCCTGTTCTTTACCCTGTTCATCCTCAGCTTCGGATTGCTGGCGGTGGCGCTGTCGCTGACCGGGCTTGATTTCAAGACGGCCGTGACCGCCGCCTGGACCAGCATCGCCAATGTCGGGCCGGTGTTTGGCCCCGGGGTCGGCCCCACGGGCGCGGTGCATGACTTTCCCGAAAGCGCCAAATGGCTGATGATGGCAGGCATGCTGGTCGGGCGGCTGGAACTCTTGTCGGTCTATGTGCTGTTCATGCGGCGCTTCTGGCAAGGCTGACCAAAGCGCCGCCTTGCGCTGTCATTCCCAGCAGCTGACAAGAACCGTCATGCCCGAGGCCTTGCGGCTCAGATCCTCCGGGGCAAGCGCGCCGGTGCCGCTGCTTTCACGCAGCTCCACCCCGCCCGCCGCAAGGCTTTGCGCCAGAACAGCCGAGGCTGCGGCGAATTCCACACCCTCGGGCAGGACACGGTCACCGCCCGGTTGCCGTGGCAGCAACATGCCCAGAACCGCTCCGGTGGCATCAAGCACCGGCCCGCCGGCATCACCCGGCAGGGTGCGAATGGCAAGCCGCTTCAGCCCCGGTTCGCCGTTCAGGCCTTGCACATCCTCCAGCACGCCAAAGGTCATCACCGGGGCGGGCAGGCTGTCCTCATAGGAATAGCCCGCCACCGTCACCTCGGCACCAATCCGGTCCGGCGCGGTCTGCACCTGCGCGACGACGGGCGGCGCAAGCGGCGTCTTGGGCGTCAGCACGGCAAGGCCGGTGGCGGGATCGGAATAGCTCACACTGGCCTCGGTCAACTGGTCCAGCGTGACGCGGCCGCAGCCCGTCACCGCATCAAGCGTGGTCAGCACGCGGCCCGTGCTGTCCACATAAAACCCCGACCGCGACAGCATCGGCCGCCGCAGCTCCAGCCCGGCCAGCAAGCCGCGCCGCGCGTTTGCGGTCATCGGCACCATGCCGGGGTCGAGCGCGCGACTGCCCACGGCACGGAAACTGGCCTTCATCGTCTGCAACACCCGTGCGGCCTGATCGGCCTGATCGGGGGACCAGACAAGGATATACCCCTTGACCAGCCCGGCGCGGGTTTCGGCATAGGCATGGCTTTGCGTGCTGGCCGATGTGGCGTTGATCTCGAACGACCGCTCGTCGCGGCTGCGGTCCCCCTCCATCGGGAAGATGGTCAGGGTTTGCAGGATGTCATAGAGCCCATAAAGTGCGGCCTGATCGCCGGGTTGCGAAATCAGGATCACCTTCATCCCGCCTTCGGTCTTTGGGGCGAAATGCACGAAGGGCGGTTCGTAATGGTCAAAGGCCACAAGGCCCAGCGGCAAGGTGATCTCGATCCCGGCTTCGGCCTCGGTCACGGTTTCAAAGCCGAATTCCGCCAGATCGGCCTGCCAGTTCGCAATCAGCATGGAACGTTGGCGCGTGGTCAAGACCCCGGTCGGTTCCAACCCGAGGGCCGCCTGATAGTCGGTCATCGACCGGCGGGTGCCGGGTCCAAAGGCGCCGTCGATGGCGGCGGTGTAAAAGCCTTCCCATTGCAGGGCGCGTTGCAGGTCTTCGCGCTCGGCCCGCGTCAGCGCCGCTTCGGAGGCGCGCGCTTGGGCAAGGGTTTCGTCGGCGTCTTGCGGCTCTGGCGGGGCGGGGGCTGCCACCTCTGCCGCGGCCGTTGGGTCAGCTTCGGTCTCGGCTGGCAGAGCGCCGGCCGTGGCGTCGGGCGCCGCGGGCGGTGCCGCCTCTGGCGTTCCGACCGGCCAGAACTGTTCGCGGAAATTGGTGCCATCCGTCAGATAGCTGTCGCGCGGGATCAGGTTTTCGCGGCGCAGCTCGGCCAGACGCTGGGCCGCCGCCTCGCGGCTGTAGGGGCCAAGCGCAATGCCATACCAGCGCGAGCCGAGCCGGTATCCGACCACATCGGGAAAGGCCGCCGCATAGGCGCGCGCGCGGGCTTCGGCCTCGGCCAGCGTGGGCTGTGCCTCGACCTGAACCCAGGATTGGTCCTGCGCGTGGCCTTGCGTCCCCCAAAGCAGGGCAAGAACCATCACCGCCATCTGCCAAAGCCCCGCAAACCTTGGCCCCACTGTCACACGCCGCATTCCGTTCCGACCCTTCCGGTTCCTCGTCTCGCCACCCTAGTGGCGCACCCTTCACAAAGGCGAGCGGTTTTCGCCCCCCGCCGATCACAGCAAAGCGAGCACGGCACCCGAAGGCGCACGGCGGCGCATTGACCCTGTGCTGCCTCTTGCCTATGACAGCCGGGCATTTCAAGGCTTTTACGCAGCCAAAGGGGCCAACACCATGTCAGATCTGCCACGCGCTGACGCGGCATCCGGGGCGGTCACGCCGCCGCGCTCGTTTCAGCAGATTATCCTGCGCCTGCAATCCTATTGGGCGGCAAAGGGCTGCGCGGTGCTGCAACCCTATGACATGGAGGTGGGGGCAGGCACCTTTCACCCCGCGACCACGCTGCGCAGCCTTGGCACAAAGCCTTGGGCCGCCGCCTATGTGCAGCCAAGTCGCCGCCCGACCGACGGGCGCTATGGCGAAAACCCCAACCGGCTTCAGCATTACTATCAGTATCAGGTCATCATCAAACCCTCGCCCCCCGATCTGCAAGATCTTTATCTGGGCAGCTTGCGCGCCATCGGGCTGGACCCCGCCTTGCACGACATCCGCTTTGTCGAAGACGACTGGGAATCCCCCACGCTGGGCGCATGGGGCCTTGGCTGGGAAGTCTGGTGCGACGGCATGGAAGTCAGCCAGTTCACCTATTTCCAGCAGGTCGGTGGCCATGACTGCCGCCCGGTCTCGGGCGAGCTGACCTATGGGCTGGAACGGCTGGCGATGTATGTGCTGGGCATCGATCATGTGATGACCATGCCGTTCAACGACCCAGCGGCACCCATTGCGCTGACCTATGGCGACATCTTCCGCCAGACCGAGGAAGAATACAGCCGCCACAACTTTGACGCCGCCTCGACCGAGATGCTGTTCCAGCATTTCAAGGATGCCGAGGCGGAATGCGACCGCCTGCTGGCGTTCGACCCCGAGGATGCCAACTCCGGCAAGCGCATCGTGATGGCGCATCCCGCCTATGACCAGTGCATCAAGGCCAGCCATCTGTTCAACCTGCTGGATGCCCGCGGGGTGATTTCCGTGACCGAACGTCAGGCCTATATCGGGCGGGTGCGGGCGCTGGCCAAGAAATGCGCCGATGCGTTTCGCCAGACCGAGGCCGGGGCAGATGCCGCCGAGGCGCCGGTATGAACGGCAAGATAGCAGCGGGGGCGATCGTGATTTCAGCGGCAGTGGCAGGGGTGGCGATCTGGTATCTTCAGGTCTATGCCTTTTACGAACCCGTCACCTTTGTCCCGGGTCAGGAGATCATGCTGACCACGATCGAAGGCGGCGCGCCCGAGCCGATCCTGGCCGAGGATATCACCGGCATCGATGCCGACAGCAGCCCGCTGCGGTTCCGCGCCTGTTTCACCACGCCCCTGACCCAGGCCATGCTGTCGGAAACCTATGTCGCCTATGACGGGGCCGAGCCGCTGGTCGCGCCCGGCTGGTTCGATTGCTTTGATGCCGTCGAAATCGGCACCGCGCTGGAACGGGGCGAGGCGCTGGCCTTTCTGTCGCAAGCCTCGGTCCATACCGATGTGGACCGTGTGGTCGCCGTCTTTCCCGATGGCCGGGCCTTTGCCTGGCACCAGTTGAACCCCGCCGCCAAGGATTGATCCCATGCCCGATCTGCTGATCGAACTTTTCTCCGAGGAAATCCCGGCCCGGATGCAGGCCCGCGCCCGCGAGGATCTGCGCAAGCTGATGACCGATGGTCTGGTCGAGGCGGGGCTAACCTATGCCCATGCGGCCGGGTTTTCCACACCGCGCCGGCTGACGCTGGCGGTGGAGGGGCTGACGGCAGAATCGCGCCCCGTGCGCGAGGAACGCAAAGGCCCCGCCACCACCGCGCCTGCGGCGGCGATCGAGGGGTTCTTGCGATCGACCGGGTTGACGCTCGACCAGTTGGAACGCCGCGCCGACAAGAAGGGCGAGGTCTGGTTCGCCGTCATCGAACGGCCCGGCCGTGCCGCACCCGCGATCATCGCCGAGGTGCTGGAGGGCGTGATCCGCACCTTCCCTTGGCCCAAGTCGATGCGCTGGGGGTCGGGCTCCCTGCGCTGGGTGCGCCCGCTGCATTCGATCCTGTGCATCCTGTCGGATGAGGCGGGCACCGAAGTTGTGCCGCTGACGGTCGATGGCATCGTGTCGGGCAACACCACACGCGGCCATCGTTTCCTGTCGCCGGGGGCGTTTTCTGTCGCGAATTTCGAGGATTACGCGGCAAAGCTCAAGCGCGCCCATGTGATCCTTGACAGCGCCGAGCGGGAGGACGCGATCTTGGCCGAGGCGCAGACGCTGGCCTTTGCCGCCGGGCTGGAGCTGGTGGAGGACCGCGCCCTGCTGACCGAAGTCGCGGGTCTGGTCGAATGGCCCGTGCCACTGATGGGGCGGATCGGCGCGGATTTCCTTGGCCTGCCGGCGGAGGTCTTGCAGACCTCGATGCGCGAACATCAGAAGTTCTTCTCGGTGAAGAACCCGAAAACCGGCCGGATCGAGGGCTTTGTGACCGTCGCCAATACCGTCACGGCGGATCACGGCGCCACGATCCTGAAGGGCAACCAGAAGGTGCTGGCGGCGCGGCTGTCGGATGCGAAATTCTTTTGGGAAAACGATCTGCGCGTGGCGAAATCCGGCATGGCCGACTGGGCCGAGGGCTTGAAGGCCGTCACCTTCCACAACAAACTTGGCTCGCAATCCGACCGCATCGCCCGCATCGCGGCGCTCGCGCGCGACATCGCGCCGATGGTGGGTGCTGACCCCGATCTGGCGGAGCGCGCGGCGCAACTGGCAAAGCTGGACCTGCGCTCGGCCATGGTCGGCGAATTCCCTGAACTTCAGGGTCTGATGGGCATGTATTATGCCAAGGCGGCAGGGGAGCCGGAGGCGGTGGCCAACGCCGCCCGCGACCACTACTCCCCCCTCGGCCCGTCAGACGCCGTGCCGACCGAGCCCGTCTCGGTGGCGGTCGCGCTGGCCGACAAGATCGACACCCTGACCGGCTTCTGGGCGATTGACGAGAAACCCACTGGCAGCAAAGACCCCTTCGCGCTGCGCCGTGCGGCGCTGGGGGTGATCCGCCTTCTGCTGTCAAACGATGTCCGTCTCTCCATCGACCGACTCGTCGATGTTCAGATCCTGCGCCATCAGTCGGGTCCAACCCCGGCTGCGCCTGACCTTTTGTCCCAGATTCTTTCAACGGCAACTGAGCACGGCATGTTCGGCGACCTGACCCGCCACCTGATCGCAAGCGCGGAGAAGCTGGTGCCTGATTGGCTCGTCCCGGTTCGGGATCACAACCCAGATCTCAGCGACAGCCTGCGTGATTTCCTGCATGAGCGGCTCAAGGTTTACCTTAAAGACCAAGGCATCCGCCACGATGTCATCGACGCTTGCCTCGCCATGCCGGGAAACTGCGACCTTACCCTGCTGGTCAAGCGCGCAACCGCCCTGCAAGCCACGTTGCAAACCGAAGACGGTGCGAACCTCGTTGCGGGTTTCAAGCGCGCGAACAACATCCTGACCCAGGCCGAGGCCAAGGATGGCGTCGAATACTCCTTTGGCGCCGATCCGAAATTTGCCGAAACCGAGGAGGAACGCGCCCTGTTCACCGCGCTCGATGCCGCAGAGGCCGCGATTGCCCCCGCGATGGCGCGCGAAGATTTCGCCGCCGCGATGCAGGCGATGGCCACCCTGCGCGCGCCCATCGACGCCTTCTTTACCGCGACGCAGATCAACACCGACAACCAGATCGTGCGGCGCAACCGTCTGAACCTCTTGCACCGCATCCGCGCCATCTGCCTTTCGGTCGCCGATCTGAGCAAACTCGACGGCTGAGAGCGCAGGGGCCTTTGCCACGGTCAGAACGGGGCGTGTGCGTCCCGTTTTTTCTTGCCGGGCCGAAAGCGCCGCCGCTCGGCTTTCCTTTGCCGCGCCCCGGAACTTGCCAGCCCCCAGAAACGGTGTAGTGTCGGCGCAGAAGAAGGATTGCCGCAGTGCAGAAACCGGGTGCCGCCGACATGCTGACCGCTTTCACAGAAGTCACGCCAACCGCCCGGATCGACCGCGCCGCGCATGGCTGGCGCGCGAAATGCCTTCAGCGCCTGGTGCGGCTTGATCTGCCGGTGCCGCAGACCGTTGCGCTGCCCGCGCTGACGGTGCGGGCGATTGCCGCCGGGACTCAGGTCGATTGCCGCGCGATCCTTGCCCATTTCGGACAAGCCCCGCTGATCTCGGTCCGGCCCAGCCCCGAAAACCCTGACTGGGGCGGTCCTGCGACCATTCTGAACATCGGTCTGAACGCGGAACGCCACCGCGCGCTGGCACAGCGCCACGGCCAGCAGGCGGCGGATGCGATCTATCTGCGCTTCGTGCAATCCTACGCCACCCATGTCGCGCGTCTGGACCCGGATATGTTCGCAGCCTCTGCCCCGTCGCCCGAGGCGATCAGCGCGGCCCTGCGGGTGTATGAGCGCGAAATGGACGAGGATTTCCCCGAAGATCCGGCCCGGCAATTGGCCGATGTGCTGCGATCGATGGCGCGCGCCTGGGAAGGGACGACCGCCCGCCTGTTGCGTCAGGCCAAGGGCGCGCCGGTCGATGCGCCGCTGGGTCTTGTGGTGCAGGCCATGGCGCAGGGTTTCGGCGCCGGAATTTCCGGGTCGGGCGTCATGCAATTCGTCGATCCGGTGACCGGAGAGCCGCAGATCACCGGGCGCTATCTGGGGCAGGGGCAGGGGCGTGATGCGCTCAAGACCGATCAGGCGATCTTTCTGACCCGCGATCCGCGCGGCCCGTCGCTCGAGGATCTGGCGCCCGAGATTTTCGCCGATCTGGTGCGCCACGGGGCCGCCTGTCGCGCCCGCCTGCGCGAGGAAATGCAGATCGAATTCACCATCGAAGACGGGCAGCTGGCGGTGCTGGATGCGGTCAAGGTGCAACGCTCGGCCCGGGCGGCCCTGCGCATCGCGGTCGCCTTGGCCGAAGACGGGGTGATCCCGCGCGAGGAAGCGGTGCTGCGCGTGGAACCGCGCGCCTTGTCGGAACTCTTGCACCCGCAGGTCGATCCGCGTGGCACCCGCGATGTGATCGCGCGCGGGATTGCGGCAAGTCCGGGGGGCGCGGCGGGGCGGATCGTGTTTTCCTCGCATGATGCGCAGGCCAGTGCCGCGCGCGGCGAGCCCTGCATTCTGGTGCGCCGCGAGACCGCGCCCGAGGATATCCGCGGCATGCATTCCGCCGCGGGCGTCCTGACCGAACGCGGCGGCGTCACCAGCCATGCCGCGGTGATCGCGCGTGGGCTGGGCCTTCCTTGTGTGGTCGGGTCCGACATCCGCCTCGACCTGAAGGAAAAGCGGATCATGGCCGACGGGCGCAGCTTTGCCGAGGGCGATGTGATCACGGTCGATGGCACCACGGGGCAGGTGCTTGCGGGGGCGGTGGACATGCTGCCCCCCGCGCTGGATTCGCATTTCCAGAAACTGCTGGGCTGGGCCGATCAGATGCGCGACATCGGGGTGCGCGCCAATGCCGACACCCCGGCCGATGCCACCACCGCCCGCCAGTTTGCCGCCGAAGGGATCGGCCTGTGCCGGACCGAGCATATGTTCTTTGACGAGGACCGACTGGTGGTCATGCGCGAGATGATCTTTGCCGACACCTCGAAAGACCGGGCGGCGGCCTTGGCGCGGCTATTGCCGATGCAGCGGGCGGATTTCGTGCAGCTGTTTGAAATCATGGCCGGTTTGCCGGTGTGCATCCGTCTTTTCGACCCGCCGTTGCACGAATTCTTGCCCCACAGCCGCGAGGGCCTGCGCGAATTGGCCGAGGCGCTGGACAAGCCCCTGTCCGAAGTGACCCGTCGGGCCGAGGCCTTGCGCGAGTTCAACCCGATGCTGGGCATGCGCGGCGTGCGTCTGGGCGTGGTGCTGCCGGAAATCTACGACATGCAGGCGCAGGCGATCTTTGAGGCCACGGTCGAGGTGGCGCGGCGCGGCGCGGCGGTGGTGCCGGAAATCATGATCCCGCTGGTCAGCGCCCGGCGCGAGGTTGAACTGGTCAAGACCCGGGTCGATGCGGTTGCGGCGGCGGTGCGGGTCAAGGCGGGGCGCGATTTCGACTACAAGCTGGGCGTGATGGTCGAAACCCCGCGCGCAGCCCTTCGCGCGGGCGAGATCGCGCAGCACGCGGCCTTTCTGTCCTTTGGCACCAATGACCTGACGCAGATGACCTATGGCCTGTCGCGCGATGATGCGGGCCGGTTCATGAACACCTATGTCCAGCAGGGGGTTTTCCCCGAAGATCCGTTCCACATTCTGGATGTGGACGGGGTGGGCGAGTTGTTGTTGATCGGGGCAGAGCGGGGCCGCAAGACGCGGTCTGATCTGACGGTTTCGATCTGCGGAGAGCATGGCGGCAACCCCGAATCGATTGCCTTCTGTCGCAAGGCCGGATTCGATTATGTCTCGTGTTCGCCCTATCGGGTGCCTTTGGCGCGGCTGGCGGCGGCCCATCTGGCCTTGCTCGACTCTGGTATGAAACGCAAAAAGTGACACAATATCATGTGTCTATGCGCCGTTCTTCTAGTAACATCTGAAGATTTGCGCAAAATTCCGCCGATGGGGCCTGCAAAATAGTTGCAATTTTGCAACTATAGTAGACTCAGGGGCCGGTCCTGCCCTATGTCCGACGGCTGTTGCACGTTTTCGTGAGGTTCACGCCTTGCGGGGCCGCGCAGCGAGGCAACAGAACGGAACAGAAGACAATGCGCTTGCGACAAATCTTGGCACTGACCGCGCTTGCGGTTGCTGCCACGGGGAGAGCGGCCTTCGCCGATGTGACGGTGAGCCAATCCAACAGCCCGGAGCTGGGCATGGCAGAGCAGATCTCCTCTCTCATGGGGGCAGAACATGCGACGGTCGGGGCGCTGCCACAGGCGCAGCTGGCCGCTTTGGCGCAGGGTCCGGCGGTCAAGACCGCGCCTGCCAAGTCCAAGGGTGCCGCCGCGGCCAAACCCGCCGTTCCCGTGTTGATCCGGTATGAAGACTCCTTTCTTGCCGCGCAGCCGCGCCCCACGGGCGATGCGCAATGGCAATGCCTGCAACAGGCGCTGTATTTCGAAGCGCGCGGCGAAAGCCTGAAGGGCCAGTTCGCGGTGGCCGAGGTCATCCTGAACCGCGTGGACAGCCGCGAATACCCCAACAGCGTTTGCGGCGTGGTTCAGCAAAGCGGAGGCGGTGGCTGCCAGTTCAGCTATGTCTGCGACGGCAACAGCGATGTCATGCGCGACCGGGCCGCTGCGGAGCGGGCGGGCAAGATCGCCCGCATCATGCTCAACGGTGCGCCACGCGGTCTGACCGCGGGGGCCACGCATTTCCACACCCGTGCGGTCAACCCGCGCTGGGCCAGCCGCTTTCCGCGCACCGCCTCGATCGGGGCGCATCTGTTCTATCGCCAGCCCTGACCTCGTTTCGCGGGCCTTGCGCCCGTGGTCGGCTTCGGGCAAGCGGGGGGCGGGGCGCGCGTCTAGCCTGCCCTGAACCCCGTGCGGCCGAGGGAGGGCCCGATGACCAGCGACATCCGCCTCGCCTTTGCCCATCCCGAGGAACGCAGCCATGCCTCGGCAAGCGCCGATCCGCGCGACAGGATCAGTTTGCGCGACCATGTGGTCGAGGTGGATATCGGGGCGTTCCAACAGGAACGCGGCCACAAACAGCGCGTGATGTTCAACGTCGTGGTCGAAGTGGCGCCGGTGACGGGCCCGCTCAACGACGATGTGGACCGCATCCTGTCTTACGACCGCATCACATGGGCCATCGCGCATGAATTGGCGGCCGAACGGCTGAACCTGCTTGAGACGCTGGCCGAGCGCGTGGCCGAGCGTATTCTGGCCGAACCGCAGGCGATGCGCGCCTTCGTGCGGATCGAAAAGCTGGATGTCGGCCCCTACAAGCTGGGGGTCGAGATCGTGCGCAGCCGTGCCGAGGTGCCCTTGCGGGTGGTGGGGCAGGATGGGCAAGAGGCCGCGGTGCATCCGCTGGTCGTCTATCTGGACACGGCGGCGATTGCCGATGCCGGGCTTGGCGCGCGTCTGGATGCCTTGCTGGGCCGTGGGGCGCCGCTGATCCTGACCGTCGGTCTGCCGGATCTGCCCCGCCCGATCACCGGGCACAAGCCCACCCAGCGCCGCATCGATCTTTTGGCGATCGAGCAGAACGCCTGGACGCTGGCCGCGCGCGATCCGCGCTGTGTGGTGGTGGCCACCCGCACCGAGATCGACTGGGCGATCAAGCGCGGGCAATCGGTGGTCTGGGCACCGTCGAAAATGGTGCTGGATGCGGTGGACGGGCCGAAATCGGCCGATCCCGTCGCCCTTGCCCTGTGGCTGGCCGAGGAGATGGCGGCCCGCGCGCTGGTGGTTCACGCAAATGTTGCACTTCCGGCGGGAAGCCGCGTTCCTGTGGAACAGGCCTAAGCTGCGCGCTTGCCAAAGGGCCGCAAGGGGGCCTAATCCGAACCCATGACCTATATTCGCCCGATCCCGTTGCATGATGTGGCCCGCCCGGCCGATGCCTTGCCCTTGGCGGGGGGGTGGTGCCGCTTTACCCATCTGGAAATCCTGGAGCGCGGGCGGGCGCCGGTGGTGGTTCCGGCCAGCGAGGCCTCACCCAGCCTGCTGTCGCCCTTGATGGCGCCGCGCCCCGATTTCGCGGGGGTGACGATGGACCGCCCGCGGCTGATGGGCATCCTGAATGTGACGCCGGACAGCTTTTCCGATGGCGGGCGGTTCTTGCGGCCCGAGGCCGCGATGATGCAGGCGCGGGCCATGGCGGCGGTGGCCGATCTGCTGGATGTGGGCGGCGAAAGCACGCGGCCCGGCGCGGTGGACGTGCCGGTCACGGAAGAAATCGCCCGCACCAGCCCGGTGATCGCCGCGATCCGTGCGGCAGGCATTGACCGGGCGCTGTCGATCGACACGCGCAAGGCCGCGGTGGCCGAGGCGGCGCTGGCGGCGGGGGCGGGGGTTGTCAACGATGTGACGGCGCTGCGCTTTGATCCGGCCATGGCGGGGCTGGTGGCGCGGGCCGAGGTGCCCGTGATCTTGATGCATTCCATCGCGACCCCGGCCACCATGCAGGATGACCCCGTCTATGACGATGTCTTGCTGGATGTTTATGACGCTCTGGCCGCGCGCCTCGCCGCGGCCGAGGCGGCGGGCATCCCCCGCACCCGCATGGCGGTTGATCCCGGCATCGGCTTTGGCAAGACGCTGGCCCATAACCTTGCGCTGCTGGCGCGTCTTAGCCTGTTTCACAGCCTGGGCGTGCCGGTGCTGTTGGGGGCCAGCCGCAAGCGGTTCATCGGAACGCTGTCGGGCGAGGAAGATGCCGCACGCCGGATGCCGGGCAGCCTTGCCGTGGCTCTGGCGGGGGTGGCACAGGGGATACAGATGATCCGGGTGCATGACGTGGCCGAAACACGGGCCGCGCTGACGCTTTGGCAGGCCGCAAGAGAAGGGGAAAACCCATGACGCGCAAACTGTTCGGAACCGATGGCGTGCGGGGCCGCGCCAATACCTATCCGATGACCGCCGAGATGGCGCTGAAACTGGGCGCGGCGGCGGGGCGGTTTTTCCGCCGCGATGGCGGATCGGCGCATCGGGTGGTGATCGGCAAGGACACGCGCCTGTCGGGCTATATGCTGGAAAACGCGCTGACCGCGGGCCTGACCAGCACCGGGATGAACGTGCTGTTGCTTGGCCCGGTGCCGACGCCGGCGGTGGGGTTTCTGACCCGCAGCATGCGAGCGGATGTCGGCGTGATGATCTCGGCCAGCCACAACCCGCACCATGACAATGGCATCAAGTTCTTTGGCCCCGACGGGTTCAAGCTGTCGGACGAGGCCGAGGCCGAGATCGAGAGCATCGTCGCCGGAGAGATCCAGTTGGCCCAGTCGCAAAACATCGGCCGGGCCAAGCGGATCGAGGATGGGCGCGGGCGGTATCAGGAGTTCGTCAAGACCACCTTCCCGGCCGGGCTGCGGCTGGACGGGATCAAGGTGGTGATCGATTGCGCCAACGGGGCCGCCTACAAGGCCGCGCCCGAGGTGCTGTGGGAACTGGGCGCGACGGTGGTGCCGGTGGGGGTCGCGCCGAACGGCACCAATATCAACGACCGCTGTGGCAGCACCCATACCCAGACCGCCGCCGAGGCGGTGGTGGCGCATGGGGCGGATGTCGGCATCTGTCTGGATGGCGATGCCGACCGGGTGATGATCCTGGACGAGACGGGGCGCGTGGCGGATGGCGATCAGATCATGGCGCTGATGGCCGCGCGCTGGGCCGAGGATGGCAAGCTGCGGGGTGGCGCTTTGGTGGCGACCGTGATGTCGAACCTTGGGCTGGAACGGCACCTGGCCGCCCGCGGCATCCGGCTGGAGCGGACGGCGGTGGGCGACCGCTATGTGGTGGAACGGATGCGGGCCGGTGGCTTCAACCTTGGGGGCGAGCAGTCGGGGCATATCGTGATGACCGATTATGCCACCACCGGCGACGGGTTGATCGCGGGGCTGCAATTCCTGTCGGAAATGGCGCGGACCGGCGCGAAGGCGAGTGCTCTGGTCCGGCAGTTTGAAACGGTGCCGCAGATGCTCAAAAACGTGCGCTTTGCCGAAGGCAAGCGCCCGCTGGAGCAGGACAGCGTCAAGGCCGTGATCGAGGCCAACGCCGCCCGTATCAAGGGCAAGGGGCGCATCCTGATCCGCAAATCGGGCACCGAACCCCTGATCCGGGTCATGGCCGAATGCGAGGATGAGGGCATGCTGCATCAGGTGGTGGACGAGATCGTGGGGGCGGTGGAAGCCGCGGTCTGACGCCGCGCGCTATTCGCGGGGGCAGCCTGTGCGCCTTCAGCGTGCCGCCTTGCGCTGGCTGAGTGCCAGGCCCGCAAGGATAAGGCCGAGGGCTGCGAAAAAGGTGCTGGGCAGGCTTTCCGACAGGAACACCGTGCCAAAGCCCATCGACCACAGCGGCACCTGATAATTGGTCAGGGTCATGAAGCCCGACCCGGCCGAGCGGATCACGGTGACGCGCAGCAGCGCCGCGATGGCGGTTGGCACAAGGCCAAGAAAGACGATGGCAAGGCCGGGCACCGTGCCCTGCCATGTGGGCAGGCCTTCGACCAGCAGCATGGCCGGGATCAGCACCACCGCGCCGACGATCAGGGTTGCGGCGGCAAGCGCCACCGGGTCCACCGGCGGGCAGCGCCGCGTCAGGATCGAGGCGATGGCATAGGCCAGCGCCGCGGTCAGGCAGGCCAGCCGGGCCAATGTGGCCGCGTCGCCGGAAAACGCATCCGGCCCGAGCAAAACCACCACCCCGGCAAAGCCAAGGGCAAAACCTGCGGCTTTGTGCCGGGTCAGCGGCTCGTCCGAAAAGACATGCGCCAAGGGCAGCACGAACAAGGGCACAGCCGCCATTGACAGCCCGGCAAAGGCCGAAGGCACCGATTGCTGGCCCCAGGACAGCAGGAAAAACGGCAGCGCGGTGGACAACAGCCCGATCGGCACGGCGCTGCGCCAGATCGCGGGATCGCGTGGCAGCTGCCGTCCGGTCAGCCGCATCAGCGCCATGATCGCCACCGCGCCAAGGCTGGTGCGGGCGCAGGCCACGGTGACAAGAAAGAAGATCGAGATCCAGTCAAGGCGGGTTGGGCTTGGCATAGGGGCGGTGTAGCGGGCGGCGCCGCACTTTGCCAGAGCTGCGGCGGCTGGTCGCGGAACCATTTTTGCGCAAGCGGGTTATAGTCTGGATTTGTGCACCGCTTTGCGCCCGGACGGCCCAAGCGCCCCCCTGTGAAAGGATCACCGATGACTGGAGCCCTTCTTCCGTTTTTGTCGCTTTTGACGATGCTGGCTGTGCTGATCTTTGCCCTGGTCAGCAAGGCACGGGTCGAGGAGCGGCGCCACGACCCCAATGCCCCGAAATCGACCTTGGCCAAGGACGGGCCGCAGGGCGGTGTGGGCTTTCTTATCCCGGTCGAGGAGCGGGCGCGGGTGAAGGCATTGCGCGCAAGCCGCGCACGGCGCTAAGGCCCGCAAGCCGCGCACGGCGCTAAGGCCAAAGCCTGCGACATCAGCCAAAAGGCCGGGGAAATCCCCCGGCCTTTTGTCGTGTCGCGGTGTGGGGGCCGTGGCCGCGCGCGATCAGTTGCGCGAGCGGTCCACCATCTTGCCCTTGGAAATCCACGGCATCATGGCGCGCAGCTTTTCCCCGACCTTTTCGATCTGGTGTTCGTCGTTGATGCGGCGGGTCGCCTTGAAGAACGGCTGGCCGACGGCGTTTTCCTGCATGAAATCGCGCACGAACTTGCCGGTCTGGATGTCGGTCAGGACTTCCTTCATGCGCTTCTTGGTCTCGTCATAGGGCAGGATGCGCGGGCCAGAGACGTATTCGCCATATTCGGCGGTGTTCGAGATCGAGTAGTTCATGTTGGCGATGCCGCCTTCGTAGATCAGGTCCACGATCAGCTTCACCTCGTGCAGGCATTCGAAATAGGCCATCTCGGG
>JALOSF010000072.1 GCA_025458525.1 Cypionkella sp.
ACCGAGGCCATGCCAAAGCCATGCGCGTCGAGGCCCTTGTGGGCCGCCGCGATCAGTGCGGGGTCGTCGGCCAGCCCGAGATAGTTGTTGGCGCACAGGTTAAGCAGCGTGCGCCCGCCAACCGTCACATGCGCAGATTGCGGCGAGCTGATCGCGCGCTCATGCTTGAACAGACCCGCAGCCTCGATCTCGGCAAGGGTCTGCGACAGATGGGACAGAAACGCGCTGCGGGACATCGGCTCCTCCTGCTCGGTGCGGACAGGGTGATCACACCGGGCGCGAATGTCAATATAAAAGAATTACATCCGTCATGGCGGAATAGGCGGGGCAAAAGGCCCGGACATCGCGCCGCCTGCAAAATCCCGTGTCCAGCCCGGAATAACCTTGCCCCCTGTGCGTTCTGTTTCAAATATCGCGCTGTATCTTGTGGGGTCCCATGACGTTCTCTTTCATCACGCGCCTTCGGGTTTCCCTCGTTTGGGCCTTGATCGTCTTGATGGCTGCACCGGTGGCGCCGGTGGATTTTGGCGGCGCGCCGCTGGGCGCGGCCTGGGCGGATGACGATGACGATGACGGCGGCGATGATGACGATGACGACGATGATGATGATGATGATGACGACGTCAGCACGCGCGGCCAGCGGTCCAGCGGCGACAGAGACAGGGCGCCGCGGACAACGCGCGACCGGCAGGAGCGACGGCCTGCCGGTGTTGCCGCGCCGCGCGCCCTGCCCGCATTTGCGCCCGAACTGGTGGTCAGCGACCTGACCCAGGGTGATCTTGCCACCTTGCTGTCCGAAGGCTTCACCGTCATCGAACGCAGGCAGATCACCGGCATAGCGGTCACGCTTGACCGTCTGGCCGCGCCTGTCGGGCTGACGCTGGAACAGGCGCGCGACCGCGTGCGGCTGTTGCCAAGCGGGCAGGACGCCGACTTCAACCATTTCTACCGCACCGCGCAGGCCGAGCCTGCGGCCGCCCTGCCGCAAGATGCCATGCCACCCTGCGACCACGAAAACTGCGCCGCCTGGGCATTGGTCGGCTGGCCCGGCGGGCGTATTGGCGCGGGTCAGTGCCCGGTCACTCAGGCCATCGGGCTGATCGACACCGGGATCAACCCGCGCCACGACATCCTCGATGGCGCCGGGCTGCGGGTGATCGAACGCCCCGATGCCGAACCCTCTGGCGCGGTGCACGGCACGGCTGTGGCGTCGCTGTTGATTGGCGGGCCACAAACGCGGGTTCCGGGCCTGCTGCCCGGGGCCGAGGTTGTGGCGGTGGATGTGTTCAGCCGCGCGGCCGGGGACGAACGCGCCGATGTTGCAGCCCTTGTCGAAGGCTTGGGCCTGCTGGCGGCCAATCAGGTGCGGCTGTTCAACCTGTCGCTGGCCGGGCCACCGAATACCGTGCTGGCGCGCATGCTGGACCGTCTGACAGATCCCGCCGGACTTGACGCGGTGATCGTCGCGGCCGCCGGGAACGGGGGGCCCACGGCGGCGCCCGCCTGGCCCGGCGCGCATCCGCGTGTGATCGCCGTCACGGCTGTCGATGCCCGCGGGCGCCCGTTTCGTCAGGCGCAGCGCGGCGATCATCTGGCGCTCGCCGCGCCCGGCGTGAACCTCCTTGCGGCAACCTCGATTCGCGGGGCGCGCGGAAAATCGGGCACATCCTTTGCCGTGCCCTTTGTCACGGCCATGGCCGCCGTGATGATGTCGCAGCCGGGACATGAAACCGGCGAGGCCTTGCGCGCACGCCTTACGGCCGGTGCCCGGGATCTGGGCACGCCGGGTCGCGATCCGGTGTTTGGCTTTGGTCTTGTGTCGGCCCATGGCCTTTGTGAATAGGCCCGCGCGCGTTTGAGCCGTGCAAAACCGGCGGCGCGCCGGAGCGAGCGGGTCTTTGCCCCCTCGCCGCTTATGGCGCCCATCCCCTCGCGATCAGCGCCGCCTCTGCCGCGGCGTCCAGCGCCATTCCGGCCTCGCGCTGGTCAAGCCAAGGCGTCAGCCCCGCGGTTTCCATCCCCCCGGCGGGAACAAACCCCTCATCCTCCACCCCTTCGGGCAGGGGTTCGGCCAACGCCACTTCGACCTGCCAGCCGCTGCCGGGCTTGCAGGCCAGCAGCAGATCAAGCCGCCCTGCCATACGATCAATCACCTCGACCTCGCGGCAGGGGCCGCTTCGGGTGGGCAAGGTGGCCAGGATCGTCAACTCTGCCCCGTCCGCCAGATCGACCGTCTGGCCCGAGGGCAGACGCTGCAAATGATCGTGCAAGGCACTGCCCGACGCGACCGGCCCAAGGACAAGACCCTGCGGCGCCGGCTCTGGCACCAAGACCAGCGCCAGAACGGCCGAGGCCGCCAAGGCCAATCCGCCCAAGGCCAAGGCCGCGCGCCGCGGGCGAAACGGCAAGACCTGCGCCTGCGGCACCCCGTCGATGGCGGCACGGATCGCCTCTGGCACGGGTTCCGTCATCGGCCGGGCAAAGGCCCGCGCCAAGGCGGTGTTCGCGGCCATCAGATCATCGACATAGGCCTGATCCTCGGGGTGATCGGCCAGGTGCATCACCACGGCCGCGGCCTCCTCGGGCGTCAGGGCGCCATCGACGAAAGCGGCAAGCCGGGATTTGTCCATCGGAGGAGGGGCGGTCATTGGCGTCGTCCTTGCGTCAGTCCCAGTTTTGGCAAAAGCGCCTCACGCGCGCGCGACAGGCGGCTCATCACCGTGCCGATGGGCACTTGGAGCGTTTCGGCCACCTCACGATAGGTCAGGCCCTCGATGGCGACCAGCGACAGCACTTCACGCTGGCCCTCGGGCAGATCGGCCATGGCAACACGGGCTTGGGCCAGCATCATGCGGTCCTCGGGCAGGTTGGCCGCCTTGCCCTGATCCGAAAGACGCGCATCCTCGGGGTCTATCGCGGTGCCGCGACGCAGGGCCTTGCGCCGGTCGTCAAGCCAGAGAGTCTGCACGATGCGATACATCCAGCTGTCCATGCGCGTGCCGGGCTCGAACTGGGCGGCATTGCGCAGCGCCTTTTCACAAGCGCCCTGCACCAGATCGTCAGCATCTTGCAACGAGCCGGTCAGGGAATAGGCAAAACGCCGCAGCCGCGGCACCAGCGCGACAAGGTCTGTCCTGAAACGGGCGTCGGGCAGTTGCGGGGGCATCGGCACATCCCTGTGTTTGTGATCCTGTGCGCGACAACGCCACGGCCTTGCCTTTATTCCCGCCGCTGCAAGAAAACGCCACCCCCGCCGCACCATCAGGCAGGGCTGCCCGGGACAGGGGGGCCGCGCGATGATTTTTCCGATGGCCTGATGGAATAGGACGGGGGCAGGCGACGTTTTGTTGGCAGTGTCGGCGCAGATGCGACCCGACGCCCCCATAGGAAAGGACAAGACCATGGACCAAAAGACCCCAAAGCCCGATCTGCTGTCACGCCGGCGCGTGCTGGGCCGCCTTGGGCTTGCGGCGGGCGCAGCCTATCTTGCCCCCGCCATGGCAGGCCTGAACGCCGCCCGCGCCAGCAGGGGCGGCAGCGCCCCAAGCGGGGGCGGCAGCGCGCCGTCACGGGGCCGCACCCGCAGCCGGTCGCGCAGCCGCGGCTCTGACGCCTCGGCGCCGTCTCGCGCCTCGGGTGCCTCGCGCCCCCGGCTGCGCACCGGGAACGCAGCGCAGATGCCCGACTGGGCCCGCCGGCTGATGTTTGGCGGCTGAGATGACGATGCAGCGCCCGCATCAAAGGACAAACGAGACGGGCGGCGACACGCCCCCCCCGTTGCAGGCGCTGCACCTTGCCGGGCTGCCTGGCCCCATCCTTATCCCCCAGGCGCCCGGCCTTTTGCAGGCCTTGCACCACTGTCTGATCGACTGGCCCTGTCGCACCGTCCCGCTGCCGCCCGGCGCGGGGACGGCACCGGGGTCGGCCCCTCCGCTTGCCATCGTCGAACCACGGCCCGGCGGGCGATTTCGCCTCTATTCCCGTGCGGTCGAGGGGCCGATGGACGGGTTGGACACCGCCACAGCCCTCTGCGCGCTGATCGCCGATCTGGCACAAGCGTGGTGCGAGGGGTTGCGCGGCGATGCCTTTGGCCTGCACGCGGGCGCGGTTGCGATGGGTGGCACGGGTGTCATTCTTGCAGGATCATGGCGCGCCGGCAAATCGACCCTTGTCGCCCGGCTGTCGATGGATCCGGGGGTGATGGTTCTGGCCGATGATGTGACACCGCTGACGGCAGCGGGCAGGCTGACGGCTCTGGGGATCGCGCCGCGATTGCGGCTGCCCTTGCCCGACGGGGTCGGGCCGACGTTCCGCGCGCATGTCGAACGCTGGCTTGGCCCAAGGGACGCGCGCTACGGCTATTTGCGCGCCCCGGGGCTGGCGCCCCATGGGACGGAATGTCCCGCCCGTGCGTTTGTTCTGCTCGACCGTCAGCCAAAGGGCGGCGCGCGGCTGGACCGCCTGCACAAGGACGATCTGGTGCAGCTTATCCTTGCGCGCAGCCTGTCCTCGCCCGATGGCCCCGAACCCACGCTGGCCGCGGCACAGGCCTTGTCCGCACGGCTGGAGGGGGTGCGGCTGCGCTATAGGTGTCTGGAGGAGGCGGCGGAACTGCTGTGTGCGACCTTTGGGCAAGGGGGGCCAGTGCGCGCGCGCCTGTTGCCGCGCAAGGCGCTGACGCAGGCGGTGCCGCCGCAGCCGCGCCAAGCCCTTGTTCCCCCGGGCCTTGACGCTGCCGCGCTTGCGCCGCTGTGCCGCAGCCCCGATGTCGTGCTGCGCCATGTCGGTGCCCGGTGCTTCTTGTGGCGGCCGGGGGCCGCGATGCTTTACGCGCTGAACCCCACGGCGCAGGCGGTCTGGGCGCTGCTGGCAGAGCCGCAGTCACCGCAGGACGTGGCGCGGGCCTTGGCCGCCCAACATGCCACCGTGGACCCCAAAGTGATCCTTGAGGATGTTCGCGCGCTGATCGGCCAGATGCAGGACGCGGGTCTGGTGCACCCCGCCTGACCCCCTGTTGCGGCTGATCTGGCCACACTTCGGCAAGGCGGACCCATTTCAATGCGCGCTGGCCTTTTCTTTTCGCGCTGGCCACCCCATACTTGGGTCAGCGAAAATCGGACATCATGACCCCAGATCACCGAACCGACCCTGCGCCCGCGATTGCCGTGGCCGCAGGTGCCGAAGACTCTCCCGAGAGTGACCGAAGGCCTGTGGCCGTTCGGCCCCGTCCTTGTATTTCCCGATACCCACGACTGTCCCGGCCGCCTCACCGGCGCTTTGCCCGTGTTGTCGCGCGCCGTGGTGGCGCGGACCTCTGATGCCATTGGAATTTTGACCCATGCTCCTTGAGCTTTTGATCGTCTTTGTCCTCACCCTTGTGAATGGCGTTCTTGCCATGTCGGAACTTGCGATCGTGTCGTCGCGGCCGGCCCGGCTTCGCGTCATGGCCGACAATGGCAGCCGCGGCGCTGCCATCGCGATGACCCTTGCAGCCGACCCAGGACGGTTCCTGTCCAGCGTGCAGATCGGCATCACGCTTGTGGGTGTGCTTTCGGGGGCGTTTTCGGGGGCGACGCTGGGCGTGCGCATGGCCGGCGCCCTGACCGAGGCGGGGTTGTCCCCCGGCTTGGCGCAGACGCTGGGCGTTGTCGGTGTCGTGGTGGCGATCACCTATATGTCGCTGATTTTTGGCGAGTTGGTGCCAAAGCAGATCGCCCTGCGCGCCCCCGAGGCAGCCGCAAGCAAGATCGCGCCCTTGCTCAACATCATTGCCATCGTTGCGGCGCCCGTGGTCTGGATCCTCGACCGCTCTGGCAAGCTGGTGCTGGCGCTGCTGGGCCAATCGGGCGAGGCCGAGCGCAACATGACGGATGAAGAGGTGAAGCTGGTCCTGTCCGAGGCGCAATCGGCCGGGGTGATGGAAAAGGCTGAAACCGAGATGATCGCCGGGGTGATGCGCATCGCCGACCGCACGGCGCGCGGGCTGATGGTGCCGCGCCACGAGGTCGAGGTGGTGGACCTGACCGCCACACCCGCCGCGATCATCCGCCGGTTCCGTGAAACCGGCCATTCGCGCCTGCCGGTGCGCGACGGCGGGCCCGACAACATCATCGGCGTGCTGAAATCGCGAGATTTTCTGGATGTCGGGCGGTCAGGCACCATGCCGGACCCAAAGACGCTGATCCTAGAGACGCCCGCGGTTCGAGACGGGATGGCAGCCCTTGACGTGATCGAGGCGCTGCGCAGCGCGCCGGCGCATATGCTTTTGGTCTATGACGAATATGGCACGTTCGAAGGGATCATCACCCCGATGGATGTGTTGCAGGCGATCATGGGCGACTTTTCCGAAGGTGAGCCACCCGAGCCGAAGGTCGCCCGGCGCGACGATGGCAGCCTGCTGGTTGCAGGCTGGATGCCAGTTGACGAATTTGCCGAACATGTCGGAATCGCCCTTGATGAAGACCGTGATTACGAAACGGTCGCCGGGCTGGTGATCGAAAAGATGGGCGCCTTGCCCAAACTGGGGGAACATGTCGATCTTGCGGGCTGGCGGATCGAGGTGATCGATCTGGATGGCCGCCGCATCGACAAGGTTCTTGTCACCCGCCTGCACCCGCAGCCGGACTGAGCGCACCACCTCAGCCCCGGCGCCAGCGGTTGGCGCGCCGTTCCAGCGGCTGGATCACACCCTTGTCGACCGCCAGCATCACGGCGACAAAGCCAAGCGCATAGGCCATCACCGCGGCGATATCGAACATCTGGAACCGCATGTGAATCTGAAAGCCGACGCCGGACGATCGGCCAAGGAATTCGACCACCAGAACGATCTTCCAGATGATGGCCAGACCAAGCCGCGCGCTGGTGGCAAAGAAGGGCGCAAGCTGGGGCAGCACCACATGGCGCAGCCGCATCAGCGGCGCCATGCGGAACACCGCCGCCATTTCCGCCAGATCAGGGCGCAACGTCCGCGCGCCTTCGCGCATGGTCACAAGGACCATCGCGGTCTTGTTGATCGTGACCGCCGCAATCGCCGCCGTCTCGTTCAACCCGATCCACAGATAGCACAGCACGATCACCATCAGCGCAGGAAGGTTCAGAAAGATCGTGACCCATGGGTCAAGCCAGCGGTTCGCCCCCGCCATCCGCCCCAGCGCGACCCCCAGCACCGTGCCAAACACCATGGCCAGCCCAAAGGCCATGGCCACCCGCGCCAGCGTAGCCGACATATGGTGCCACAGCCGGCCCGATTGCGCCTCGGCCCAGATCACCGCCAAGACCTCGGGCGGGGCGGGAAGGATGCGCGGGTCCGCCTTGGCAACGGACAGCGCCCACCAGAACAGCACGAACCCTGCCAGCGACAGGGTAAAGATCATGCGGTCCGGCAGGGGGCGGGTCTGGTCCATGGTCGGGATCATAGGCCAAAGTGGGCGGTCGCTCGCTGCGACCTTGGTCCAATGGCAAGGCAAATGCCTGCGGGCTTAGGCTGCGGCATGCGTGTCATCCTTGCCCTGCTGTTCTGGCTGTCGCAAAGCCTTGGCCTGCTGGCCGAGACGATGACACGCGACCAGATCGAACCCTACATCATCCCCCCCTACGCGCTGGGAGAGCAGGTGACCGACACAGGCGTATGGAGCCTGCGCAATTCCGGCGGGGCAGAGGCGGGATATGTGTTTGAAACCGCCCCGATGGCCCCGCTGCCCGGCTTTTCGGGCGCGCCGATCAACATGCTGGTCATGCTCGACCTTGAAGGCAAGTTCATCGACGTGCGCCTGATCGCGCATAACGAGCCGATTTTCGTCTCGGGCCTTGGCGAGGCACCGTTCCGGCGGTTCATGGAACAATATCGCGGTCATTCGATCAACACGCCGATGGTGGTGGGCACCAGTTACGGCAATACCGGCGGCGATGGCGGGCTGGTCTATCTGGACGGGGTGGTCAAGGCCACGGCCTCGGTGCGGATCGCGCATGAATCGATCCTCGCCGCCACCTTGCAGGTCGCGCGCGAAAAGATGCAAGGCATCCAGTCTGCGCCCCCCGCCCACCCGGACCCGGAGGTTGACGAAGCCCTGACCTGGCAGGATCTGGTGGATCAGGGCATTGCCCGCAATCTGCGCATCACCAATGCCGAGGCCGATGCCGCCTTTGCCGGCACCGTCTGGGCCGATGACGACCCCGAGGCGCAGGCCGACCCGAGCGGAGTTTATCTTGACCTGTGGCTGGTGGACATCGGGCCGCGGTCCATCGCGCGGGCGGTCCTGCCACCCGAGGCGTTTGACGATCTGCAACGGTTCTTGTCGGTGTCGCCCTTTGACGAGCCGTTGCTGGTGATCGATGCCGGGCGCCACGGCCTTGTCGGCGCCGATTTCGTGCGCAACACCGCACCCGATCTGCTGGGGGCCACGCAGGACGGTCTGCCGATCGCGCTGCGCGATGCCGATCTGATCTTTTCAACGCTGCCCGGCGTGCCCGAAGGCAGCGCGATGATCCTGCGCACCGACCGCCGCCTTGGCTTTGACCCGGCGCGCGACTGGATCTTCGAGGTCAAGGCGATGCGAGCGCATGGCATGTTTCAGCCCGAGATCGGCTTTGCCAGCTTTACGCTGACGCACAGCACGCCAGAGCGTTTCTATGAACGTGCAACGCCGGTCAAGCCGCTGCCCCCCTGGATCGAGGCCTTGCGCAACCGCGCCGTTGACCTTGCGGTGCTTGGCGTGGCGCTGACGGCACTGGTGCTGGCGCTGGGGCCGGGCATGAACCGGCTGGCCGATCACCGCCACTTTACGGCGATCCGGCTTGGCATTCTGGCGTTTGTCACCGGCTACATCGGCTGGTGGGCGCAGGCGCAATTGTCGATCGTGACACCGCTTGCCATGCTGCGCACCGCAGTTGACGGCGGCAGCTTTGCCTATCTGCTTTATGACCCGGTGTCGCTGCTGGTCTGGGCCTTTGCGATTGTCGGTTTCGTCGCCTGGGGGCGGGGGTTGTTCTGCGGCTGGTTGTGCCCGTTCGGGGCCTTGCAGGAATTCGCCCATCACCTTGGCCGCCTGCTGCGCCTGCCGAAATGGGAAGTCAGCGCCTTGTGGGATGGCCGCCTGAAATCGGTGAAATATGTCTTGCTTGCGGGCCTGGTTGCGACCGTGCTCTTTGCCCCGGACCACATCGATACCGCAGCCGAGATCGAGCCGTTCAAGACCGCGATCACCACCTTTTTCATCCGTGACTGGGTCTTTGTGGCCTATGCCGGCTTCTGGCTGGTGCTGGGGCTGTTCACCTTCAAGGGCTTTTGCCGCTATGTCTGCCCGCTGGGTGCCCTGATGGCGCTTGGCGGCATGCTGCGCGGGCGCGACTGGATCGCCAGACGCGCCGAATGTGGTTCGCCTTGCCAGTTGTGCCGCGTGAAATGCGGTTACGGCGCGATCAAGGCCAGCGGGAAGATCAGCTATTCCGAATGTTTCCAATGCCTGGATTGCGTGACCGTCCATAATGACACCGCCCAATGCGTGCCGCTGATCCTGGCCGCAAAGGGCCGCAGCCTGCACAGGGCCAAAGCCGCATGAACCGCCGCCGATTTCTTTGCCTGACCGCCGCCACACTCGCCTTGCCGAACGGGGCGGGCGCCGAAACCGTCTGGCAGGGCGTGGCCTTGGGGGCGGATGCCGAAATCCGCCTGACCGGCCCGGCCGACCGGGCCAAAGCTGCCCTTGCGGGCGTCCGGGCGGTGCTGGATCAGATCGAGGCGACATTCAGCCTTTATCGCGCGTCGGACCTGACACGCCTGAACGCATCGGGGTCGATCGCCCCCAGCGCGTGGATGCAACAGGTGGTCGCGTTGTCCACCGCCCTGCACCGGCTGACCGAGGGGGCCTTTGACCCGACGGTGCAGACCCTGTGGCAGGCCCATGCCACGGGCAAGGCGCCCGAGCCGGGCACGCTCGGCTGGGGCCGCGTGCAGATGGCCGGGCAGATCACCCTTGCCCCGGGTCAGGCCCTGACCTTCAACGGCATCGCGCAGGGCTTTGCCACCGATCTGGTGCGCGCGCATCTGGCGGAGCACGGGTTTGGCACGGCGCTGATCAACATCGGGGAATATGCGGCGCTTGGCGGGCCCTTCCGTCTGGGCATATCCGACCCCGACGCAGGCCTTCTGGCCGCGTGGCAGGTGACGGGCGGCGCGCTTGCCGTATCCTCGCCGCGCGCAACGGTGGTGGCAGGACAGCCCCATATCCAGCACCCCAAGGGGTTGCCGCCGCTCTGGTCCACCGTCGCCGTGCACGCCGACAGTGCGGCGGTGGCCGATGGCCTGTCCACCGCGCTCGTGTTCCTGACGCGCGGACAGATCGCGGCGGTCAAGGCGCTGCGACCCGACCTGCACCGGGTGGCTGTGGTCGATGCCCTGGGCAATCTGGAAACGATCTGAACGCGCGCCGCCCGTCAGCGGTCGGGCAGCGTGAAGGTCAGCCCGTATTTGGCAAAGGCTGCCGCCATCCGCCCGTCGGCCAGCGCCGCGGCAATCGCGTCATCAAGTGCATAGGCCAGATCACGATGACTGTGATGGACGGCAAGTCCGACCGTCCAGGCCGAGAGCCCGAAATTCGGCAAGGGCGGCTTGTGCACGGCCACCCCTTGTGCCGCGCCAAACTGCAACTGGGCGAGCGGCCCCATCGCCGCCATCACCTCGCCCGCAGCCAGTGCATCCATCGCCTTCGCCATCGCCGGAAAGCGCCGGATGTTCGGCCCGATCTGCCCGCCCGGAAAGGCCGTCAGGTAGAAATCTGCGATCGAATCATTTTCCACCGCCACGGTATCAAAGCGAAAAAAGGCCGGCACCGGCCCGCCCTCATGGCGCTCCGCCTCCGAAGGCACTGCGTCTGGATAGGCAGAAAGCGCATAGGCAATGGCGATCTGTTCCTTTGCATATTGCCCGGTGAACACCACCTGCTCCACCAGACAGGTGAAGGCGCTGTTATAGGGCACGCGCAGCATCACGTTCGAGACGGGTTCCTGCTGCACCGTGCCGCGCCAGACATAGCTCATCAGATCGGTCTGAAGGTTTTCGCCCGCCTGCACAAAACGAAACACCGGCGCAACCCCCAGCCCATCGGCCAAAATCTGGCCCACTTCGATGTCCACGCCCCGGGGCGTGTCGCCCTCAAGCCAGCTATAGGGCGGAAAATCCTCATATACCGCGATGTTCAGCGTGCCGCGCTCGACAATATCGTCCAGCGTCTGGCCGACAAACTCGCGTGAGGTGTTCTGCGGCCTTTGCCCCGGCGGAACATTCTCACAACGCGCAAAGACGGGGACCGCAGCCAGCGCCGCGATCCCGAAGGCCAGTGCAAAGCCGAAGGCCCGCATGGTCAATGCGCCGCCGACAACCCGATGGTCAGCGCGTCAGACGCGTGCTTGGCCCCCTCGGGCGAGCCGTCAAGCGCGAGTGCCGCGCGTTTGGCCGCACTGTCGGCAACCGGCGCGCCAGATGCGGTTTTCACCTCCAGCGCGATGGCCATCAGCTCCTCCTTGAGCACGGCCTGATCCCCGCTGCCGCCCACCAGTTGATCGCGTATGGCGCTGAGCCGCGCGGTATGGGCATCCAGCGCGCCATCCTCGGGCCGTGTCTCGATATAGGTGCGGATCGCCCAGGCCGCCTTCTGGCCCAGCACCTCGCCAAAGGCGGGCATCTTGGTGGTGCCATCTTGGGTGTAACCATGCTGAAACCGTTCAGCATACCATTCGTCGCCATATTCTGCGGCCTCCAGAAAGCGCAGGTCCGGGGCAAGGCCGCCCGAAACCACGCCAAGCCCATGGCACCGCGCGCAATTCTGGTTATAGGCGCTGTCGCCAATCGTGACGGCCGTCCACCAAACCTCATCTCCCGCCGCCGCGGCGCGGTAGGGGTTTTCGATCAGCCACTCCTCGCCCACGTCAGGCAAGGCGTCGGTGTTCACGGGCTGCGGGGCCACATCGCCATGGGCAAAAGCCATGGTGGCCAGGCCAAAGGCTGCGGCAAAGGCGGTCAGGCCGCGATAGGTTTTGGTCATGGTGATGTCCTCCCTCGGTCATGGATCGGTGCTAACGCATCGGCGCCGCGCCGGGATATTGGACTTTCGTGGCGATCCAGCCGATCTGCGACCATGGTCTAATTTGCGGGACCGCGCTCTGGCCTGACAGTCGCCTTAGGGAGAGCGCCAGAATGACACGCCACGACACAATGACCGCGCTTTGCGCCGCCGTGCTTTTTTGCACCTGTGCCCAGGTCCAGGCTCAGGCGGCACAGATCGACATTCCGATCCTGTATCTGCGCGCCGAGGTGGACCAACCGCCCGTATTGTCGAACCTTGATCCCGTGCCCGAGGATCTGGGCCTTGCCGGGGCCGAGGTCGCGCTGAAGGACAACCAGACGACCGGCGGTTTTCTGGGCCACAACTACACGCTGACCGTGGTTTCGGTCGAACCGGGCGGCGATCTTGCCGCCGCGGCGCGCGATGCCCTTGGCACAGCGCCCTTTGTCCTGGTCGATGGCACGGCTGCCGATGTGCTGACGGTCGCCGATCTGCCCGAGGCGACCGGAAAGCTGATTTTCAACGTGGCCTCGGGCGACGCATCGCTGCGGTCTGAAAACTGCCGGGCCAATGTGCTGCACACGGTTCCCGAAGAAGCGGCCCGCACCGATGCGCTGATGCAGGTGCTTCAGGCCAAGCAATGGCGCAACCTCGCCATGATCGTCGGCCCCAAACCCGCGGATCAGGCTTTTGCCGAAGCCTTGCGCCGGTCTGCCACAAAATTCGGTCTGACCATCGGCGGCGAAAAGGCATGGACCTTTGACACCGACCTGCGCGACTCGACCATGGCCGAGGTGCCGCGCTTTACCCAGGACCTGCCGGACCACGATGTGCTGCTGGTGGCGGATGCGACCGATGATTTCGGGCGCTACATCCTGCACAACACCTGGCTGCCACGCCCCGTCGCGGGGACCCATGGCCTGCACGCAGAAGGCTGGGCCAGCGTGATCGAGGCCTGGGGCGCCGTGCAGTTGCAAAACAGATTCGAAGATCACGCCGAACGCGACATGCGCGGGCGCGACTATGCCGCGTGGCTGGCCATCCGCGCCGTGGGCGAGGCGGTGACGCGCCAGAACAGTGCCGATCCCATGGCCTTGCGCGCCTATCTGCTGTCCGACGCGTTTCAGCAAGACGGCTTCAAGGGGCGCGCCCTGACGTTCCGGCAGTGGAACGGGCAGATGCGACAGCCGATTGCCGTGGTGAATGACCGCGCGCTTGTGACCATGGCCCCGGTCGAAGGCTTTTTGCACCAGCGCAACGAAACCGACAGCCTCGGGCTTGACCAGCCTGAAAGCCAATGCACCGCTTTTGAGGGATAAGATGACCAGACTGGCCCTTTTGCTGATGACCATTGCCCTGCCGGTTCAGGCCGGGGAGATCTGGGTCACGAACGAAAAAGACGACACCGTTTCGGTGATCGATGTCGATACGCTTGAAGTCGTGAAAACCTACCCGACCGGCGAACGTCCGCGCGGGGTGACATTTTCGCGCGATTTCAGCCGCCTCTACATCTGTGCCTCGGACAGTGACACGGTTCAGGTGATGGATCCGAACACGGGCGAGATCCTGCATGACCTGCCCTCGGGCGAAGACCCCGAGCAATTCGTGCTGGCCCCCGATGACCGCCATCTGTTCATCGCCAATGAAGATGACGCCGTGACAACGGTGGTGGACACCCAGACCCGGCAGGTTGTGGCACAGATCAACGTGGGGATCGAACCCGAAGGCATGGCCGTGTCGCCCGATGGCAAGATCGCCATCACCACATCGGAAACCACGAACATGGCCCATTGGATCGATACCGCGACCAACACGCTGTTTGCCAACACGCTGGTGGACAGCCGCCCGCGCCATGCCGAGTTCACCGCCGATGGCACAAAGCTGTGGGTGTCGTCCGAAATCGGCGGCACGATCACCGTGTTCAACGTGGCCGATCAGGCCGAGGCTGGCAAGGTGCGGTTTGAAATCACCGGGGTCAGCGCCGATCTGGTGCAGCCGGTGGGGTTCAAGTTCAACCCCGAAGGCACCAAGGCCTTTGTGGCGCTTGGCCCGTCAAACCATGTTGCCGTGGTCGATATGGCAAGCCTTGCGGTGGAAAAATACATCCTCGTCGGGCGGCGGGTCTGGCACATGGCGTTTTCGCCGGACAACAGCAAGCTGTTCACCACCAATGGCGTGTCCGGCGATGTGACCGTGATCGACGTGGCCAGCGAGGAAGCGATCAAATCCATCAAGGTCGGCCGCTTCCCATGGGGGGCCGCGATGCGCCCAACGAAATCAAACTGAAAGGATAGCCCATGAAATTCCTGTTCCTTGCGGCCCTGCTTGCCTTGCCCGTGACGGCGCAAGCCCAGACTGCGGGCCTTCTGGAAAGCGCCAACCGCGTCGAGCTGGCGCCGCTGAAGCTGATGTCGGGGGAACCTGTTTCCACCGCCCCGCTCAGCCTCAAGTCGGGCACCTATTACATCCTGGAGATCGAGGCCGACGGCAGCGCCGAACTCGCCCTTGAAGGGGCAGCCTTCTTTCGCGCGATCTGGGTGAACGAGATTGTCATCAATGACATCGAAATCCGCCCCCTGGGTGTCGATTCCTTCGAATTCGACGACGAAGGCAAGATCGAGATGTCGTTCATCGCCATCAAGCCCGGCACCTATGCGCTGTCGGTTCCCGGCTCGACCGGCGAAAGCCAGCGGGTCGAGATCACCATCCAGTGACGGGACTGATCGTCAGCCACCTGTCTTATGCCTATGGCGCGAAACAGGCGCTGCGGGATGTGTCGTTTGACCTGCCCAAGGGGCGCTTCTGCGCGCTTCTTGGCCCCAATGGTGCGGGAAAATCGACGCTTTTCAACTTGCTGACCGGCCTGTTCACCGCGCCAAGGGGCGACATCACGGTGGCGGGCATCAACCTTGGCCGACAGCCGCGCGCCGCCCTTGCCCGGATGGGGGTGGTGTTCCAGCAGCCGACGCTTGACCTTGACCTGTCGGTCCGGCGCAACCTGCTTTATTTCGCGGCCCTGCACGGCATCGCCGGGCAAGAGGCTGCCGTGCGTGCCGATGCTGCCCTTGCGCAGCTTGGCATGGCGGAACGGGCAGGCGAAAAGGTGCGCGGCCTGAACGGCGGGCATCGCCGCCGGATGGAGATTGCCCGCGCCCTGATGCACCGCCCCGAGGTTCTCTTGCTTGATGAACCCACGGTCGGCCTTGATGCGGCATCGCGCGCGGCCATCACGGCCCATGTCCACGAGCTGGCCGATGCGGGGCTGACGGTTCTGTGGGCCACGCACCTCACCGACGAGGTGCAAGACAGCGACCGGGTGATCCTGCTGCACAAAGGCGCCGTCATCGCCGACGACACCGCAGCCGCCCTGCGCGGCGCCGAGGCTTTGCGCGACACCTTTCTACGGCTTACCGGGGGCACCGCCGCATGAGATGGGCCATCGCCCTGGCCGCGATTCTGCACCGCGAGGCGCTGCGCTTTGTGGGCCAGCGCGGGCGCTTCGTGGCGGCGCTTGTGCGGCCACTGGTCTGGCTGTTCGTCTTTGCCGCGGGCTTTCGCGCCGCGCTTGGCCTGTCGATCACCCCGCCCTATCAGACCTATATCACCTATGAGGTCTATATCGTGCCCGGCCTGTGCGGCATGATCCTGCTGTTCAACGGCATGCAATCCTCGCTGTCGCTGGTTTATGACCGCGAGATGGGATCGATGCGCCTGCTTCTGACCGCACCCTTGCCGCGCTGGTGGCTTTTGTTTTCCAAACTTCTGGCAGGCACCTTGGTCAGCATCCTGCAATGCGCGGCCTTTCTGGCAATCGCTGCGCTCTGGGGCATCCGCGCGCCGATGCTGGGCTATGTCATGGTCATTCCGGCCCTGCTCCTGTCGGGGATGATGCTGGGCGCATTGGGACTTATGTTGTCATCGGTCATCAAGCAGTTGGAAAACTTTGCGGGGGTCATGAACTTCGTGATCTTTCCGATGTTCTTTCTGTCCTCCGCGCTTTACCCGCTGTGGAAAATGGCCGAGGCCAGCCCGCGCCTGCGCGACCTGTGCATGCTGAACCCCTTTACCCATGCGGTCGAACTGATCCGCTTTGCGCTTTACGGGCAAGTCAACGGCATGGCAGCCCTGTGGGTGACGCTGGCGCTGGGGCTGTTCAGCGTGGCGGCACTTTGGGGCTATGACCCTGCACGCGGGGTGCAGAACCGCAAGGCGTGACGCGGTTTGTCACTGGACAACCCTTGCCCCGGTCTGAAATCCTGCCCGCAGAGCGCAAGGGCCCGGCCGTGAACGATCTCTACCGCCATCACCACTACTTTGCCGCCGATGCGGCCACCCGGCAAAGGCAGATGC
>JALOSF010000147.1 GCA_025458525.1 Cypionkella sp.
ACGGGCAAGGTGCTGGAGCTGCTGACGCCCTTTGCCGACAGCCTGCCCCCCGGCACGCTGGACGGCTATCAGCTGCCGCAAGGCGATGGCAGCGCAGCCAATCGCCGCAACATCCGCGCCGCCACCGCCCTTCTGGCCGAAGCGGGCTACACCATCGATGCGGGCGTTCTGAAAGATCCCGCCGGGCAGCCGGTTTCGTTCGAGATCCTGCTGGTGAACGGCGCCTTTGACATGATCGCGGCGGCCGATATCTATGTCGAGGGCCTGAAGCGGCTTGGCATCGATGCGCGCGTCACCACCGTGGATGACGCGCAATACAAGGAACGCACCAACAGCTACGCCTTCGACATGACCCATTATATCCGCTCGCTCAGCCTGTCGCCCGGCAATGAGCAGACGCTTTACTGGGGCTCTGCCGGGGTGACAGAGCCGGGCACCCGCAACTGGATGGGCATGAACTCCCCCGCCGCCGAGGCGATGATCGCGGCCATGGTGACGGCGACCGATCAGGACAGTTTTGTCGCCGCGACACAGGCGCTCGACCGTGTGCTGACGGCGGGTAGATATGTCGTGCCGCTGTGGTATTCTGATGTCTCGCGGCTGGCGCATCGCAAGGAGTTGAAATTCCCCGAGCGCCTGCCACTTTACGGGGACTGGATCGGCTTTCAGCCGGACGTCTGGTGGTATGAGCAGTAACGACAAGAAACAGGCAAAGACATGCGCAAATTCCTGATCCCGGCGGTGCTGGCCGCCCTGACCCTGCTTTCGGGCTGTGCCACGGTGGATGGCATCGGCCGCGACATTTCGGGCGGGGCAAACCGCGTTTCGGGTTGGTTGGGGTAAGCTGACCGCAGACGGCACAGGGCAGTTTGGCCCGGCAATGTGTCACGGGGTGTCACGGGCGCGCGGCGCCAAAGGTCACCTGACACGCCGTTGCCCTGTCACGGCGCGCAGTCCCTTTGGCTTGGCAATTGCGCCGGGCGCGCCCGCGCGGTAGGGCTTTTGTCATGCTTTCGGTCATCGACCTTCGCCCTGCCCCGCCCTGCCCGTCCAGCTTCAACCTGGCGGCCCATGTGCTTGCGGCTTCGGCGGCCCGTCACCCGGACAAGCCGGCGCTCAAGATCGTCTCCGCCGATGCGCAAGACGTCTGGAGCTATGCCCGACTGCTCGCGGCTGTGCAGGGCTGTGCGACGGGGTTCATCGCGATGGGCCTCGCGCCCGGCGACCGTATCCTCTTGCGTCTTGGCAATGAGGTGGCTTTTCCGATCGCCTTTCTTGGCGCGCTGACCGCGGGCCTCGTGCCGGTCGCGACTTCGGCCCAGCTGACCCGGTCCGAGATCACCCCGATGGCTGCCCGGATCGCGCCGCGCCTGATCGTGGCAAGCCGCGGCGTGGCGCTGCCCGACGCGCCGGATTGCCCGATCCTGACCGCCGAAAGCCTTGGCGCGATGGCCGATCTGCCCCCCGCGGCCTTTCACATGGGCGCGCCAGACCGGCCGGGTTATATTATCTTCACCTCTGGCACATCCGGCGCGCCGATGGCGGTGGTGCATGCGCATCGGGCGATTGTCGCGCGCCAGATGATGCATCACGACTGGGAGGGCCTGACCGAGGCCGATGTCCTGTTGCATGCCGGCGCGTTCAACTGGACCTATACCCTTGGCACCGGGTTGATGGACCCCTGGACGTTGGGCGCGACCGCACTTGTCCCGCATGCACAGGTCGGGGTTGCAGCCTTGCCCACCCTTCTGCGCGATCATCATGTGACGATTTTTGCCGCGGCTCCGGGGGTTTATCGGCAGATGTTGCGACAGCCATTTCCGCCGTTGCCATTCCTGCGCCACGGGCTTTCGGCCGGAGAGGCGCTGACCGCCGAGACGCGCGCCGCCTGGACCGCCGCCACCGGCACGCCCGTGTGCGGCGCTCTTGGCATGTCGGAACTCTCGACCTTCGTGTCGGAAAGCCCGACGCGCCCCGCCCCCGCGGGGGCGACGGGATTTGTGCAGCGCGGTCGGCGCATCGCCGTTCTTGGCGACGACCTTGCCCCGGTGCCGCATGGCAACGCGGGCCAGCTTGCGGTGGACCGGCATGATCCGGGCCTGATGCTGGGCTATCTTGACCAGCCGGATGCGACGGCGGCCCGGCTGACGGACGACTGGTTCCTGACCGGCGATCAGGTCTGTCTTGATGCCTCGGGGGCTGTCACCTATCTGGGGCGGGCGGATGACCAGATGAACCCCGGCGGCCATCGCATCAGCCCGCTTGAGGTGGAGGCCGTGATGGCAAAGCTCCCCGGCGTGCAGGAGGTTGCGGTGACAGAGGTCGAGACACGGCCCGGAACAAGGGTGATCGCGTGCTTTTACACCGGCCCGCAACCGCTTGACGATGCGGTGCTTTTGGCCCATGCCACGGCGCATCTGGCCCGCTACAAGCAGCCGCGCCTCTATCGCCACCTGCCCAGCCTGCCACGCGGGGCCAATGCCAAACTCAACCGCCGCGCCTTGCGGGACATGGGGCCGACATGATTACGCTCGATATCTTCTCCGATCCGGTTTGCCCGTGGTGCTACATCGGCAAGACCCACCTTGACCGCGCGCTGGAGGCGGCGCCAGACCATCCGTTTCAGGTGGAATGGCACCCGTTCCAACTCAACCCCGGAATGCCCGCAGAAGGCGTGGACCGCGCCGAGTATCTGGAAGCCAAGTTCGGCGGCAAGGCCAAGGCGGTCGAGATCTATGCAAGGGTAGAGGCCGCGGCGCATGAGGCCGGGCTGGAGATCGATTTTTCCCGCATCAAGCGGATGCCCAACACCCTGAACGCCCATCGGCTGATCCATTGGGCGGGGTTGGAAGGGCGGCAGACCGCCATCGTTGCCGCGCTGTTCCGCGCCTATTGGCGCGAGGGGCGCGACATCGGCGTGACCGACACGCTGATCGACATCGCCGCCAAGGCCGGGATGAACCCCGAGGTGACGCGGCGCCTGCTGGCCACGGATGCCGACAGCGAGGCGTTGCGGGCGCGCGATCTTCATGCCCGTCAACGCGGGGTCACGGGGGTGCCCTGCTTTATCATCGGCAATCAATATGTCGTCTCTGGCGCACAGCCGCCCGAGGTCTGGGCCAATGTGATCAGTGAATTGCGCAGTCACGCACAGAACCAGACCGGCTGACGGGTGGTTCTTTCGCCGGGCGCATGTTAGCGCTACTGCGAAAGGACACCCCCATGACACCCCCGCACCAGACGCAAAAAGCCCCCTTGGGGCAGGCCGAATTCATCGCCCTGATCGCGATGCTTTTTGCAACCATCGCCTTTTCGATCGACGCGATGCTGCCCGCCCTGCCCGAGATCGCGCGTGAATTGTCGCCCGAGGCCCCGAATGCCGCCCAGCTGATCCTGACGAGTTTCGTGTTTGGCATGGGTGTCGGCACGCTGTTTGCCGGGCCCCTGTCGGACAGCTATGGTCGCAAGACGGTGATCGTGGCGGGCGCCTTGCTCTATTGTGTCGGCGCGCTTCTGGCCTTTGTGGCACCCAGTCTGGAAACCATGCTGGCCGCGCGTGTCTTGCAAGGCCTTGGGGCCGCCGGGCCGCGAGTGGTGTCGCTTGCGCTGGTGCGCGACGCACATTCGGGGCCGCAGATGGCGCGGATCGTCAGCTTTGCCATGATGATCTTCACGCTGGTTCCGGCCGTCGCACCCTTGCTGGGTCAGGTCATCATCGCGGGCTTTGGCTGGCGCAGCATTTTCCTGGCTTTCCTTATGTTTTCAGCGGTTTCGGTCCTGTGGTTGATGCTGCGTCAACCCGAAACGCTGGCCCCCGAGGCGCGGCGTCCGTTTCGGGCAGCCCCGCTTTGGGCGGCGCTGCGCGAGGTGTTGGCGCTGCGCAGCATCCGCTTGTCGATCATCGCGCAAACGCTTGGGTTTGCGGCCCTGTTCGGCACCCTGTCCTCCACCCAGCAGTTGTTTGACCAGACCTATGGCCGGGCCGACAGCTTTCCGTATTACTTTGCCCTGATTGCGCTGATCGCGGGCAGTTCGTCCTTGCTCAACGCCTCTTTGGTCATGCGGCTTGGCATGCGGCGGCTGGTGCTGGTGTCCTTTGCCACTCAGGCGCTGGTCTCAACCGGGTTCATGCTTGCATTCTGGTTGAACATCTGGCCGCAAAGCCTTGAATTCCCTGCCTATCTGATCTGGACGATTGGCGTGTTCTTCATGGTTGGCATGACAATCGGCAACCTGAACGCGCTTGCGCTGGAACCCGTCGGCCATATCGCCGGCATGGCGGCCAGTGTGGTTGGCGCGCTGTCCACCGTGTTCTCGGTGCTGCTGGCCGCACCCGTGGGCTTGGCCTTCAACGGAACACCCTTGCCGCTGATGATCGGTGTGGCGGTGTTCTCGGGCCTTGCCTATCTTGTCAGCCGCAGGCTTTAAGCCTTTGGTCGAACGATC
>JALOSF010000073.1 GCA_025458525.1 Cypionkella sp.
CGATGGCCGCCGCCTCGATGGCGCGCATTTGGGCAGATGTCAGAAGTTCGGTCATTTCAGCCCCCGTATCCTTCACAAACCGCCTCAATAATCACCTATTTGCACAAAATTTAGTCACACCCCGCGATTTCCCGCCCTCACCCCCTGCGCTTAAACCTTCGTCAATTGTCCCCACCGCCGGGAAATGGTCAGAGGTCATAAGACAAAGGCGCGGGGGAGTCGGCCCATGAAGAAAATCGAGGCGATCATCAAGCCGTTCAAGCTCGACGAGGTCAAGGAAGCCCTGCAAGAGGCAGGCATCCAGGGCCTTTCGGTGACAGAGGTCAAGGGCTTTGGCCGCCAGAAAGGGCATACCGAACTGTATCGCGGCGCCGAATATGTGGTGGATTTTCTGCCAAAGGTGAAGATCGAGGTCATTCTGACCGATGATATGGTCGAACAAGCCATCGCCGCCATCATCTCTGCCGCCCGCACCGACAAGATCGGCGACGGCAAGATCTTTGTCAGCCCGATTGAACAGGCGATCCGCATCCGCACCGGCGAAACCGGCGACGACGCGGTCTGAGCCCTCCCCAACACCAGGCCCTGCTTTGGCCTGCCCTGTAAAACCCTGAAACCGAAAGGCAGCATGATGAGCGCAGTCAAGAATGCTCTGAAACTGATGAAGGATGAAGAGGTCGAATATGTCGACATCCGCTTCACCGACGTCAAAGGCAAGCTCCAGCACGTGACGCTGGTGGCGGATCTCGTGGATGAGGACTTCTTTGAAGAAGGCTTCATGTTCGACGGGTCCTCCATCGCGGGCTGGAAGTCGATCGATCAGTCCGACATGAAGCTCATTCCCGATGCCTCGTCGGTCTATATCGACCCGTTCTATGCTGAAAAAACCATGTGCGTGCATTGCACCGTGGTCGAACCCGACACCGGCGAATCCTACAGCCGTGACCCGCGCGGCACCGCGCTGAAGGCCGAGGCCTATCTGAAATCCTCGGGCATCGGCGACGCTTTCTATTGCGGGCCGGAAGCCGAATTCTTCTTGTTCGATGACGTGCGCTATTCGGTCACGCCGAACAAGGTGTCGTTCCAGATCGACGCCGAAGCCGCCGCCTGGAACACCGATGCGGAAATGGAAGGCGGCAACCTTGCCCACCGCGCGGCCCACAAGGGCGGCTATTTCCCGGTCAACCCGATCGACGAGGCGCAGGACATTCGCGGCGAGATGCTCTCCACGATGAAGCGCATGGGCATCAAGGTGGACAAGCACCACCACGAGGTCGCGACCTGCCAGCACGAGCTTGGCATGATCTTTGGCGGGCTGACCGAACAGGCCGACAACATCCAGAAATACAAATACGTGATCCACAACGTCGCGGCCGCCTATGGCAAGACCGTGACCTTCATGCCCAAGCCCATGAAGGGCGACAACGGGTCGGGGATGCACGTGAACATGTCGATCTGGAAAGACGGCAAGCCGCTGTTTGCCGGCGACAAATACGCCGACCTGAGCCAAGAGGCGCTGTGGTTCATCGGTGGCATCCTGAAGCATGCCAAGGCGCTGAACGCGCTGACCAACCCCTCGACCAACAGCTACAAGCGTCTGATCCCCGGCTTCGAGGCCCCGGTTCTGCGCGCCTATTCCGCCCGCAACCGCTCGGGCTGCGTTCGTATTCCGTGGACGGAATCGCCCAAGGCAAAGCGTGTCGAGGCCCGCTTCCCCGATCCGGCCGCGAACCCCTATCTGGCCTTTGCAGCCCTGCTGATGGCGGGTCTCGACGGCATCAAGAACAAGATCGACCCAGGTCCTGCGTCGGACAAGGATCTTTACGATCTGCCGCCCGAAGAACTGGCCGCGATCCCGACCGTTTGCGGCTCGCTGCGCGAGGCGCTCGAAGAGCTGGAAAAGGACATGGATTTCCTGTGCGCGGGCGACGTGTTCACCAAGGACCAGCTGGAAGGCTACATGGCGCTGAAATGGGAGGAGGTCTATGCCTACGAGCATACGCCCCACCCGATCGAATACGCGATGTATTACTCTTGCTGATCCGCGCAGCCCCGATCATCAAAGGCCGCCCCCCCGGGGCGGCCTTTCCTGTTTCGCCTATTCGGCCCGGTGAATGGGAAACTCGGCCAAGGCTGCCGCCTGATCCGGGGTCAGCACCTCTGGCCGCACCAGATAGGTGTGGATCGAAAACAGCACCGCGCGGCTGACCGGCAGCCGGATCAGGCATTGCCGCTCTGACCGGATGAACGGCATCTCGCCCTGCTCTGCCGTGTCCTTCGGGGCATCCTCGCGCAGGGGGTTGAACAAAGGCGCGCGTGAATGATGCGCATTGGCGCGCCACAGCGGGCCATCCACCCGCACGCCCTCCATCAACCGCTGCACCCGCTTGCCCACGTCGTCGGTGTATTTCTCCACCGGCTTGTGCATCCGCATCAGGGGCCGCCCCAGCTTTTCCGCCAGCGTCCAACCGGCCGGAAAGCACAAGACCGCCGCCGACAGCATATGCTCCCCCGCGCCATCGTCCTGCATCAGGCACAGGTCTTCCTGCACCAGCCGGCCCAGCGTGTGCAGCGGGCGCGCCGGGTCCAGCGCCACGCGCACCCCATCGGGGCGCGTGATATGCGCAGGCCCGCGCACGAATCCCCCCGGCAGACGGGACAGGGTGAAGTCGTAAAGTTCTTCAACGGCTTGCGCGGCGATCTTCATCTGACCGATCACCCGATCCGCCTCGCGCTCGATCAGCGCGTCGCGCAGGGCCATCTGGTCGGCATAGGCGTCATCGACACGCAGCCAATCGGTCATGTCAAGCGGCAGCGTCCCCGGCAGCCGCCGCGTGCGCGCATCGGCCCAGGGCGCGAAGGGCAACGAGCTTTGCAAGACCACGCGCATCTTCCACACTCCGCAATGACAAAAGCAAAACTGCCCACACCAAACGGGTGCGGGCACAACCAAGGCCATAAAGAGGAAAGTGGCGCGGTTGACGGGGCTCGAACCCGCGACCCCCGGCGTGACAGGCCGGTACTCTAACCAACTGAGCTACAACCGCGCGATGGGGGGCTGATATATCCGGCCACGGGGGGCGTCAAGCAGGAAAGTCACCGGCGCCCCGCCGCATCGGTCTTTGCACCGGACCGGCCCGCATCCGGGCAGGGCGCAAGGGCGGCGCCGGGGGCATCGTGCTGATTTCAAAGGAAAGCCCGGTCCGGGCCACGGCCAGTGCCACGACCGGAAAAACCAAAAAGCCCCCGCTTTCGCGAGGGCCTTTGGAAGGATGATGGCGAGGTTGACGGGGCTCGAACCCGCGACCCCCGGCGTGACAGGCCGGTACTCTAACCAACTGAGCTACAACCCCAACATCGTTCCGGCCCGGTTGCCCGCGCCGTAGGGGGCTTTTAGGGGCATGTGCGGGGGGCGTCAAGCAGGCTTTGGCACGGTTTGACGCTTTTTTCGCGCGGCCCTAGCGTTCGGGCGCCGGGATGAATTCGGCGGCATCATCGGGCGGCAGACGGAACCGCCCATGCGCCCAATCCCCGGCCCGCCAGGCCTCGCGCGCGGCGTCGATCCGCTCGCGCGAGGAGGCGACGAAATTCCACCAGATATGGCGCGGCCCATCCATCGTGGCCCCGCCCAGCAGCATGATCCGCGCCCCCTCATCCCCCGCCCGCAGCGAGATGCGGTCGCCGGGGCGGAACACCAGCATGCGGCCCGCCTCAAAGCTCTGCCCGCCCACCGTCACGCTGCCCGCAAGCACATAGACCCCGCGATCCTCGTGATCATCGGGCAAGGGAATCGCTGCCTGCGGCGCAAGACGGGCGTCGGCGTAGAACACCTCGAACCCCAGCGGGATCGGCGCGGTCTGACCGTAAGCCGTGCCAAGGATCAGCCGCACCTCTTTGCCCTCGCCCTCCAGCACCGGCAGCACGGCCTTGGGCGCGTGGACAAAGGCCGCCGGGTCATCCTCCATCGCGCGGGGCAGCGCGAGCCAGGTTTGCAGGCCGAACAGATCATGCGGCGCGGCCCGCATCTCGCCGTCTTGCCGTTCCGAATGGGTGATCCCCTGCCCCGCCAGCATCCAGTTCACCGCACCCGGTTCGATCCAGGAATTGGTGCCAAGGCTGTCGCGGTGATGGATGCGCCCCTTCATCAGATAGGTCACGGTGCCCAACCCGATATGCGGATGCGGGCGCACGTCGATTCCCTTGCCGGTCAGAAACTCGGCAGGGCCCATCTGATCGAAAAAGATGAACGGCCCCACCATCTGCCGCGCCGCCGAAGGCAGCGCGCGCCGCACCTCGAACCCGCCCAGATCCCGCGCGCGCGGCACGATCACGGTTTCGATGGCATCCACGGCGTCGCCGATGGGGATGGACGGATCAAGCGCAGGGTTCCAGCTCATGATGTTCTCCTTTGTCGCGAAGATAGAGCCTTGGCCGCCGCAGGTCATCGCCTGCCGTCGCGCGGGACTTGTGCGATTTAGCGCAGATCACCCCAGGATATGTGACACCACCGCATCAAACGCACGCACCCCCGGCCCGATCAGCGCATCGGGAAAGTCGTAATCGGGGTTGTGCAGGGCCGGGCTTGCCTCCCCCGCGCCCAAAAGGAACATTGCCGCGCGCGTGCCCCCTGTCGCGAAGCGCCCGAAATCCTCGGAGGCGCGCATCGGCCCATCCGTGGCGGCAAAGCCGATGCCCGCCCGCGTCAGCGCGGCACAGAGGTGATCGACCGCCGCGCCATCATTGGAACAGGCGGCAAAATCGTCATGCCAACTGACCCCCAGCCCCAGACCACCGCGCGCCGCGTGCTCTTGCGCCGCCGCAAGCGCCCGCGCCTTCAGATCGGCCATATCGGCATCGGCCAGCGTGCGCAGCGTGACCCAGACCTCGCCCTCTCCCGGCGCGATGCCAAAGGACGGCGCGCCCAGCACCGCATGGGTCAGCGTGACCAGCCGGAACCCCGGCGCCAGCGCCCCGCCGGGCCCAAGCGCCAGCAGCGCCGGGATCAGCCCCAGCATCGCATCCGCCGGGGAAAGGCCGGTGTCTGGCATGGCCGCATGGGCGGTGCGCCCCGACAGCCGCAGCCGCAGCCCCACCGAGGCGCAGTTCATCGGGCCCGCCGCCACCCGCACCGCGGCCAGCGGCAGGCCCGGCATGTTGTGCAGCGCAAAGGCCCAATCCGGGCGCAGCGCGGCAAAGCGCGGATCGGCCAGCACGGCCGCGGCCCCCGCCCCATCCTCCTCGGCGGGCTGGAACATCAAGACGACGCGCCCCGTCGCAGGCCGGCGCCGGGCCAAGCGCTGCGCCAACCCCACCACGATGGCCATGTGCCCGTCATGCCCGCACAGATGCGCGCGCCCCTCGAGCATCGACCGATGCGCCGGGCCGGGCCGTTCGGTGATCGGTAGCGCGTCAAGCTCTGCCCGGATCATCACCGTGGGCCCGTCCGCCGCCCCCTGAAACACCGCCGCCACCCCATGCCCGCCCAGCCCCGTGACCAGTTGATCGGGGCCAAGCGGGGTCAGCGCCGCCACCACCGCACGCGCCGTTGCCGCCTCTTGCCCCGACACCTCGGGGTGGCGGTGCAGGTCTTGGCGGAACTGCACCAGATCAGTCATGTCTTGCATCAAAACACCGCTTTCCGGTCGTCAGGGGAATGGCTTCGGCCCCTGATGTCAAGCGGCGGCGTGCTTGTGCTTGCCCGCCTTGCCCGTGTCGTCTAAGCAGGGGGAAAGGACGGATTTCATGCGCATTCTGATCACGAACGACGACGGCATCAACGCTCCGGGGCTGGAGGTTCTGACCGCCATCGCCCATGACATTGCTGGCGAGACGGGCGAGGTCTGGACCGTGGCGCCCGCCTTTGAACAATCGGGCGTCGGCCATTGCATCAGCTATTCGCGCCCGATGATGATCGCCAAACTGGCAGAGCGCCGCTATGCCGCCGAAGGCAGCCCGGCCGATTGCGTTCTGGCCGCGATTTACGATGTGCTGGACGGGGCAAAGCCCGATCTCGTGCTGTCGGGCGTGAACCGTGGCAACAATGCCGCGGAAAACACGCTTTATTCCGGCACCATCGGCGGCGCGATGGAGGCGGCGTTGCAGGGCATTCCCGCCATCGCGCTGTCGCAGTTCATGGGGCGCGGCACCGATGATCTTGCCTCTCCGTTCGAGGCGGCGGCGGCCCATGGCGCGGGCGTGGTGCGGGCGCTGCTCGACAAGGGCATCTGGACGCAGGACGATTACCGGGTGTTCTACAATGTGAACTTCCCGCCCGTCGCGGCTGCGCAGGTCAAGGGCCTCAAGGTGGCGGCCCAGGGCTTTCGCCGCGACACCGCCTTTTCCTGCGAGCCGCATATCTCGCCCACCGGGCGGCGCTATCTGTGGATCAAGGGCGGCCCGCAGCATCGGCCCACCCTGCCCGGCACGGATGCGGCGGTGAACCTTGAGGGCTATATCTCGGTCACGCCGATGCGGGCAGATCTGACAGCGCATGACCTGCTGTCGCAACTGACTGTGCAACTGGCATGATGGGGACCGGCGGCCCGGATGAGACGGACGCCGAACGCAAGATGCGCTTTCTCTTTGGCCTGCGATCCAAGGGCGTGACCGATGCCCGCGTGCTGACCGCGATGGAACGGGTTGACCGTGGGCTGTTCGTGCGTGGCCATTTCGCGGGCCGCGCTTATGACGACATGCCGCTGCCGATCGCCTGCGGTCAGACCATCAGCCAGCCGTCGGTCGTGGGTCTGATGACACAGGCGCTTCAGGTGCAGCCGCGCGATACGGTGCTGGAGGTGGGCACGGGATCGGGCTATCAGGCCGCGATCCTGGCGCAGCTGGCGCGGCGCGTCTATACCGTGGACCGACATCGCCGGCTGGTGCGCGAGGCGCGCGACGTGTTTCAAGGCCTTGGCCTTGTGAACATCACGGCCTTTGCCGCCGATGGCAGCCATGGCCTGCCCGATCAGGCCCCGTTTGACCGGATCATCGTGACCGCCGCCGCCGAAGACCCGCCCGGCCCCCTCTTGGCGCAACTGAAAGTTGGCGGTATCATGGTGGTGCCGGTTGGTCAGTCCGATACGGTGCAAAGCCTGATCAAGGTGACGCGCGGGCAAAGCGGTTACGACTATGAAGAACTGCGCCCTGTCCGCTTTGTGCCGCTGATCGAAGGGCTTGGCACCGAATGACCGGCACCGCGCCGCCGATCCGGCTGACGGATGACGCGGCATGATGGCACAGGCGTGAACGGCGTAATAAAGGGCGGGATACACCGTCCGGCAAGCACAAGAGGCAGAGCATGACCCGCATTTCAAAGACATCAGGCCCTTGGCCGCAGCTGAAGCCGGGCCTGCGGCTGTTGTCGCTGGGCGGCGCCATTGCCGCGCTGTCGGCCTGCACGCCGACCGGGGGCGGCAACCCGTTTCAGGGCCTCGACTGGGATCTGCGCGGCGGTCCCGGGGTGCTTGACACCTCGGATGCCGCGCTTCAGGCGACCGAGCGGCGCCCCACGCCCGACAGCCGCGGCGTGATCTCTTATCCCGGCTATCAGGTCGCCGTCGCCCGGCGCGGCGATACTGCGGCCACCGTCGCCGCCCGTGTGGGGATCAGCGCCGACGAGCTTGCCCGCTACAACGCCATCATCCCGACCGATCCCTTGCGCGAGGGCGAGATTCTGGCCCTGCCGCGCCGCATCGCCGACAGCGGCCCGGTGCTGGGAACCCCGGCGCCCGTCAGCGGCGCAAGCCCGGCGCCGGTCGATGTGTCCAGCATCGCCACCACCGCGCTCGACCGGGTGGGCACGCCGACGCCCCCCGCCACCACCACCCCGCGCAGCGGCGGTGAGCCGGTGCGTCATCAGGTCAAGCGAGGCGAGACCGCCTTCTCGATCGCGCGCAGCTACAACATCTCGGCCAAGTCGCTGGGCGAGTGGAACGGTCTTGGCCCGAACCTTGATGTGCGCGAAGGCCAGTATCTGATCATCCCCGTCGCCTCCAGCGCGCCGCCGCCACGCGCCACGCAAACTGTGACCCCGCCCGGCGCGGGCTCTCCGACGCCGACGCCGCCCTCGGCCACCAAGCCGCTGCCCGATGAAAAGACGGCCCCTGCCGCCGCCAAGCCAAAGGAAACACCCGCCTCGCCCGATCTGGGAAGCCAGCGCAGCACCTCGGCGCGGATGGCGATGCCGGTGCAAGGCTCGATCATCCGCCCCTATGCCAAGGGTCGCAACGAAGGCATCGACATTTCCGCCCCGGCGGGCACGCCGGTCAAGGCTGCGGCGGCGGGCACGGTTGCCGCAATCACCACCGACACCAAGCAGACCCCGATCATCGTGGTGCGCCACGATGGCAACCTCTTGACCGTCTATGCCGGTGTCGATGCGATCAGCGTGAAAAAGGGCGATCAGGTGACGCGCGGCCAGACCATCGCCAAGGTGCGCGCCGGAACCCCGTCCTTCCTGCATTTCGAAGTGCGCCGCGGGGTCGAAAGCACCGATCCGGTGCCGTTCCTGCAATAACCGGCCCGAACCTGCCCCCGCCCTGCGGTGGGGGCAGCGCCTGCCCGCGCCGCAAGCGCGCCTGTCGGTGGCAAGCCGCGGATCAGATCACAGCCGAATGCCTTCGCGCGCGGCAAGGTCGCAAAAGAACTGCCAGGCCACCCGGCCCGAACGCGCCCCGCGCGTTGCCTGCCATTCGATGGCCTCGGCGCGCAACCGGTCCTCGGCGATATCGATCCCATGGGCGCGGCAATAGCCCCGGATCATATCCAGATAGTCGTCCTGGCTGCACGGGTGAAAGCCCAGCCACAGCCCGAAGCGATCGGACAGCGACACCTTTTCCTCGACCGCCTCGCCCGGGTTGATCGCGCTTGATCTTTCGTTCTCGATCATGTCGCGCGGCATCAGGTGGCGGCGGTTCGACGTGGCGTAGAACAGCACGTTTTCGGGCCGCCCCTCGATCCCGCCATCCAGCACGGCCTTGAGCGATTTGTAATGCTGGTCATCATGGCTAAACGACAGATCGTCGCAAAACAGGATGAAGCGGGCATCGGCGGCGCGCAGATGTGCAAGCAGGCGCTGCACCGAAGGCAGGTCTTCACGCGCCAGTTCAACAATCTTCAGCGGCAGGCCCTCGGCCACCACCGCCGCATGGATCGCCTTCACCAGCGAGGATTTCCCCATCCCCCGCGCGCCCCAGAGCAGCGCATTGTTGGCGGGCAGACCCATGGCAAAATGCCGGGTATTGGCCAAAAGCGTATCGCGCGACCGGTCGATCCCGACCAACAGCCCAAGATCGACCCGCGAAACCTGCGGCACCGGATCAAGCCGGTCTGGGTTGGTGTGCCAGACAAAGGCATCGGCCGCCGCGACATCGGGCGCAGGGTGCGGGGCCGGCGCCAGACGTTCCAGCGCCGCCGCGATACGGTCCAGCGCGCGCCTCATGCCGGGTGATCCTCCTCATCGGCCTCTGGATCATCCCACAGGCCTTGCGCGCGCAGCTCTGCCTCGCGCTTCTTCTCGATCCGCCGGATCAGAAAGATCGACACTTCGTAAAGCGGATAGACCGCCATGAACAGGATCAGCTGGCTCATCACATCGGGCGGCGTGACCAGCGCCGCGACGATCAGGATCAGCACGATGGCATATTTGCGCGTGCCCGAAAGCCCGGCCGAACTGACCAGCCCGGCCTTGCCCATCAGCGTCAGCAGCACAGGCAATTGAAAACACAAGCCAAAGGCGATGATCAGCTTGAGCGAGATGTCGAGCGTTTCATTCACCTTGCCCTGAAACACGATATCGATGCCCTGGCTTTGCACCGCCTCGCTCAGCGGGGTGGCGATGCTGGCATCCGAAATCGGCGCATCCGACACCGCAGGCAGGATCAGCGACAGGATCGAGGTCGCATCGGCAAAGCCAAGGAAAAAGGTCATCGCCAGCGGCGTCACGATGTAATGCGAAAACGCGGCCCCGATCAGGAACAGGACGGGCGAGGCGATGAGGAACGGCAAGAAGGCGTTCTTTTCGCTGCGGTAGAGGCCCGGCGCCACAAAGCGCCACAGCTGATAGGCGATCACCGGAAAGGACAGCGCAAGCCCTGCCACCACCGAAATCTGCACAAGGGTGAAGAAATATTCCTGCGGTGCGGTGTATTGCATCACCGGGTTCGGGTTGCCCAGCGACCGCATCGCCTCCTCGATCGGGGTCAGCAGAAAGTTCAGGATCGGCTCTGCCACCACAAAGCACAGGATCATCGCCACGACAAAGGCCGTCGCGGCCCAGATCAGCCGGTTGCGCAGCTCTGCCAGATGTTCGATCAGGGGCGCGGAGCTGTCGTCGATCTCGTCCGATTTTGTCATGCGCCTGCCTTGGAATTGCTGTCAGGGGGCGCGAGCCCCTCATCCGTGGCCGAAGCGGGTGCCCCGGCCAGCCGCAACCGCGCCGCCGCGTCCTGCGCGATCGCCTGCCGCTCGGCCCGCGCCTCGGCCAGCGCCTGCGTCGCCGGTCCCATCCCGCTGTTGGGGGGGGCTGCGGGCGGGTCGGCCGCGGGATCGGGGTGCAGATCGGGTTTGGACGCCGCCGCGGCCGGACGCGTCGCGGATTTCAGCGGGTCCCATTTCTCGAACTTCGCCGTGGCCTCGCGCACGGCATCAAGCCCCATCGACTTGGCTGATGTCACGCTCTTGAGGTCTTTTGCGACATCCTTCACCCCGGACTCGTCGGCTGCCGCCTCCATCGCGCGGGAAAACTCGCGCGCCATTCCGCGCATCTTGGCGGTAAACCGTCCAAGACTGCGGAACAGTTCGGGCAGGTCTTTCGGGCCGATCACGATCAGCGCGACGATCCCGATGACAAGCAGTTCGGACATGCCGAGGTCGAACATGGCACAGGCTTCCTTTCAGGGGGGCGGGCCGCCTCAGACCTTGTCTTTCTCCGCCTCGGGCGTCACATCGCGCACCGGGGCCGTGACGGGCGTTGTGGATGCGTTTTCAAGCTCCTCCGAGCCATCCTTCACACCTTTCTTGAAGGCGGTGATCCCCTTGCCGACCTCGCCCATCAGGGCCGAGATCTTGCCGCGCCCGAACAGCACAAGCACCACAACCGCGATAAGAAGAAGGCCGGGAAGGCCGATATTGTTGAGCATGTCAAATCCTCCTGCTGTCGAGAGCGCGACGCCGCTCCCGGTCGCCTGCCTTTCCAATACTCCCGCGTCTGACCGGATCATAGCCTGATTCAGCCCGCCGTCCGGGGCTTTGCATGCATATACCTGACAGCTATATGTCAGTTGCCCCAGCCAGAGGATCCCGGGATGCGCCGCACCGACCGCCTGTTCGACCTGATCCAGATCCTGCGCGACGGACGGCTGCACCGCGCGACCGAGATGGCGGATCGCCTGGGTGTGTCGGTGCGCACGATCTGGCGCGACATGGCCACGCTGATGGCCTCTGGCCTGCCGGTCGAGGGCGAGCGCGGGGTGGGGTATATCCTTCGCAGCCCGATCACCCTGCCGCCGATGATCCTGACCGGGGCAGAACTTGACGCGCTGCGCATGGGCGTTCGGCTGGTGGCAGATGGGCCGGACCCGGCGCTGGCGCGGGCGGCGCGGATGCTGGCCACCAAGATCGCCAGCGTCACCCCCGCCCCGCCCGAGGACGATGCCGATGACCTGTTCGATTTCACGGGCAAGGAAGCCAACCGCGCGACGGCCCATGTGCCGCTGTTGCGCCGCGCGATCAAGACGCGCGAGCGGCTGACGCTGACCTATATCGACCCCGAGGGGCGCGAATCGCACCGCGACATCCGGCCGCTTGCGCTCGATCTGACCGGGCGGGTCTGGACGCTTGCCGCCTGGTGCGAACAGCGGGGGGGCTTTCGCAGCTTTCGGGTGGACCGGATCATGGCGCTGGTGGAAACCGGCGAAACCTTTGACGACGAACCCGGCCGCCGGCTTGCCGATTACCGGGCGCTGATGGCCGAGGACGGCACGCGCGCGCCCTAACGGCCCGGAAAGACGAAACAGCGGTCGCGCCGGATCATCAGCCAAAGTGCCGTGCCGGGTTTGGGCAGAAACACACCGGGCACACTGGCCGTCAGGATCGACTGGTCGAAATCCATGCGGAACTCCACCAGCGATTCCCGGCCCAGATAGCGCGCGCGCGTGACCGTGCCCCGCGCCGCCGTGCCATCCTGCGCGGTGGGGTTGGGGCCGCGCCCCGCGCGGTCGAAATCGATCTTCAGATGCTGGGGCCGGATCACGATTTCAACCGGCGCGCCATCGGCATGGCCGGGCGTCAGAAAGGCCCCGAAGGGCGTTTCGGTCAGCGCCCCGCGCGAAACACCGCGGATCACGTTGATATCGCTGAAAAACGCCGCTGCCGCCTTGTCCACCGGCGCATTATAGACGTTATAGGGCGCGCCCTGCTGCACGATGCGACCTGCCCGCATCAAGGCAATCTCGTCGGCCATGCGCATCGCCTCGTCAGGTTCATGCGTGACCAGCACCACGGCCGTGCCCTCATCCTTCAGGATGTCCAACGTGGTGTCGCGGATGCCATCGCGCAGCCGGTTGTCCAGCCCCGAAAACGGCTCGTCCATCAGCATCACCCGTGGCCGCGGCGCCAGCGCGCGGGCCAAGGCAACGCGCTGCTGCTCGCCGCCCGAAAGCTGGTGCGGATGCTTGGCCCCGAAGCCCGACAGATTGACCCGCTCCAGCAACTCGCCCACCCGGTCTGCCCGCGCCTTGCGATCTCCGGTCAGGCCGAAGCCGACGTTTTCCTCGACGCTCAGATGCGGGAACAGCGCGAAATCCTGAAACATCAGGCCAACCGAACGGCGCTCTGGCGGAAGATGCAGCCGGTTCGACGCGACTTCCGCCCCGTCGATCACGACGCGCCCGGTGCCCACGGTTTCCACCCCGGCGATCATCCGCAAGGTGGTGGATTTGCCACAGCCCGAAGGGCCCAGCAGGCATGTGACCTGCCCCGCCGCCACCTCAAGGCAGACATCCTCCACCACGGGCCGCCCGGCGAAGGATCGGCCAAGATGCTCGACACTCAGGCGAGAGGGCGCAGTCGTCATCGGTTTCCCACTGTTTTCGTCAACTTCCCTAACAGCCCCCAAGGGACAGGGCAAGGGCGGCTCGGACCGGCTGCCCGCGCCAAAGCCTGCGCCGACTGCGCCCCTTTTGGCCCAACCAGGGCCAGATCACAGGCCAGATTACAGGCCAGATCACAGGGTCGTGTTTGTGGCGCCCCCGTCGAGCAGGATGTTCTGCCCCACGATGAACCCGGCATGGACCGAACAGAGAAAGGCACAGGCCGCCCCGAATTCCGCCGCCGTGCCGTAGCGGCGCGCGGGGATGCTGGCCGCGCGCCGGGCGCGGGCCTCCTCGCGGCTGATCCCTTCGGCCTGCATCACGCCCGCATCCAGCGCCGCCGCACGGTCGGTGTCGTGAATGCCCGGCAACAGGTTGTTGATGGTCACGCCATGCGGGGCGACCTGCCGCGCGGTTCCGGCGACATAGCCGGTCAATCCGCTGCGCGCGGCATTCGACAGGCCAAGCTGCGCGATCGGCGCCTTGACCGACTGGCTGGTGATGTTCACGACCCGGCCCCAGCCGCGCCCGATCATCCCCGGCAGCAGCGCCTTCATCAGCGCGATCGGGGTCAACATGTTGGCATCCAGCGCGCGGATGAAATCCTCACGCTCCCACTCGCTCCACAGCCCGGGGGGCGGGCCGCCGGCGTTGGTCACAAGAATATCCACCGTTCCCGCTGCGGCCAGCACCGCGGCGCGCCCCGCCTCGGTTGTGATATCGGCGGCCACCGGCGTCACCTGCACGGCATGGTCGCGGCGCAACGCTTGGGCGGCTTCCTCCAGGGCGTCCTGCCCGCGCGCGTTCAGCACCAGATCCACGCCTGCCGCTGCCAGGGCTTGCGCACAGCCCAGACCAAGGCCCTTTGAACCGGCGCAGATCAGCGCCCTTTTGCCCGCAATTCCAAGATCCATGCCGCTGTCCTTTCGCTGTCGCGCCTTGCCTAACAGCGTGGCGCGCGTTGACGCAAGGCCGGGTTCGGGCTATGGCAAGGCATCGGCTGTGTGGGGCAGCCCGCCGCCGCACCACATGCAGGACCGCCCGCCGATGACGCCCCATGACCTCGACCCAGCCGCCGTGCCCGGACATGCCTGTCAGGTGTTTCAGGCCGAGCAGGTCTATGTGATCCACGGGGTCAACGCAGGCGACGGTCTGGGCGGGCCGCAAGAGGTGTGCCTTGGCGACATCTACGCGCTGGAGGAGGAGGCAAAGCCCCTGCGGCTGGTGCTGGCGCATGGCGAGGATGGCCAGCGCGTCGCCGGCGGCAGCCAGATCGGCACCCTCGCCGAGACGGTGCAGCTTGAGGCGCGCTATACGCTGATGGCGCCCGATGGGGACAAGATCGATCTTTTGCTGATGCGTCTGGCCAGCGGCGCCGGGGTGGCGATGCCGCTGTCGCCGATGTCGGGCAGCGCCGATTACACGCTTGTCGCCATCGATGACGCGCCCGAGGATGTGCGGCTGGCCGATCTCTTGTGCGTGTCTTTTGCGCGCGGCACGCTGATCACCCTGGCCGACGGTCGCCAATGCGCGATCGAGGCGCTGCGCCCCGGCGACAAGATCCTGACGCGCGACCACGGACCACAGCCGCTGCGCTGGCTCGGCAAGGCCACCTTGCGCGCGGTTGGGGCCTTTGCGCCGGTGGTGATCACGGCGGGCACCCTGGGCAATGCCGGCGATCTGATCGTCAGCCCGCATCATCGGATTTTCCTCTATCAGCGCCAGCGCCGCGCCGGATTGCAGACGGCCGAACTTTTGGTGCAGGCCAAGCATCTGGTCGATGACGAACGGGTGTTTCAACGCAGCGGCGGCTTTGTCGATTACTATTCGCTGGTCTTTGACCATCACGAAATCATCTATGCCGAAGGTGTGCCCGCCGAAAGCCTGATGGTGAATGACGCCACCCTGTCGCGCCTGCCCGAAAGCATGGCCGAGGACGTCAAGGCCCGGTTCCCCGGCCTTGCCCAGGTGCAGCACTTCGGCACCGAGGCGAGCCGCGAATTTCTGGACGAAGTGGGGCGCAGCGCGCTTTACACCCCCCGGCGGCGCGGGCGTTCCGACCCCTGACCGCGCGACCCGCGCGCCATCCGCGTTCTGGCGATGGACGGGCGCGCGGCTTTGCGCTAAAGGCGCGGCATGTCAAGCAATCGCCCCTCCCTTCCGCCCGAAATCGCCCGCCGGCGCACCTTTGCCATCATCGCGCACCCTGATGCGGGCAAAACCACGCTGACCGAAAAATTCCTGCTGTTTGGCGGGGCGATCCAGATGGCAGGTCAGGTGCGCGCCAAGGGCGAAGCCCGGCGCACCCGGTCCGACTTCATCAAGATGGAGCAGGAGCGCGGAATTTCCGTCTCGGCCTCGGCGATGTCGTTCGATTTCGGGCAGTTCCGCTTCAACCTCGTCGATACGCCCGGGCACTCGGATTTTTCCGAAGACACCTATCGCACCCTGACGGCGGTGGATTGCGCGGTGATGGTGATCGACGGCGCAAAGGGCGTGGAAAGCCAGACCCGCAAGCTGTTCGAGGTGTGC
>JALOSF010000148.1 GCA_025458525.1 Cypionkella sp.
CGAACCATTGCCGCACCAGCACGTCAGGCTTCCACGGGCCGGGGATCAGCGGCAGGATCCAGCCATCGATCCAGCCAACCACGGTCCAGATCAGATAGATCGTCAGACCGATCGGCAAGACAACCACCAGCCCGGTCAGGAACGAGGCACGCAAACCGGCCAGCAGGCCGCGGCGTTTCGGGGGGAGGATGGGCTCGGTCATGGTTCCTCTTGGATTGACCCAGAGTTACGGGCAATGCGACCGCAGCACAACGGGCTTTGCACCCCCGCTGTGGCTGCGAAAGCAAAAAATGCGGCGCCCTGTCGCCCGACGTGGCCGGTCAGATCATCTGCCGGGCAATCGCCGCCGCCAGCCGCGCATTGTGGAGCACCAGCGCGATATTGGCGGTCAGCGACCGGCCTGCCGTCATCTCATACATCCGGTCAAGCAGGAACGGCGTCACCGCCTTGGCGCTGATCCCTTCGGCCTCGGCCTGTTGCAGGGCGCGTTCGATCACCGGCACGATTTCGGCGCTGGCGATCTCGGCCTCGGGCGGGATCGGATTGGCCACCAGCTGCCCGCCGGGCAGGCCAAGTGCGGTGCGCATCTTCTGCGCCGCCGCGATCTGGGCCGGATCATCCATCCGCAACGGCGCGCGCAGGCCGCTGCTGCGCGACCAGAAGGCGGGAAAATCATCCTGCCCATAGGCGATGACCGGAACCCCGTGGGTTTCCAGCACCTCAAGCGTCTTGGGCAGATCGAGGATCGCCTTGGCCCCCGCGGCCACCACCGTCACCGGGGTTGCGGCCAGTTCCAGCAGGTCGGCGCTGATGTCAAAGGTCGTCTCTGCCCCGCGATGCACCCCGCCGATGCCCCCCGTGGCAAAGACATGGATGCCCGCCAGATGCGCGCAGATCATCGTGGCGGCCACGGTCGTGGCCCCCATGCCGCCGGTGGCAAGACAGGCCGCCAGATCGGCGCGACTGAGTTTTGCCACATCGCTCGCCTGCCCCAAGGCATCAAGCTCGGCCTCGGTCAGGCCGATATGGATGCGCCCGCCCATGATGGCGATGGTCGCGGGTGTGGCACTCGCCGCGCGCACCTCTGCCTCGACGGCGCGGGCGGTTTCCACGTTTTGCGGAAACGGCATCCCATGGGTGATGATCGTCGATTCCAGCGCCACGATGGCCGTGCCGGCCGCGCGGGCCGCCGCCACTTCGGGCGAGAATACAAGCGGAAGGGTCATGATCCGATATCTCCTGAAACATAATCGGCAGCGGCGCGCAACGCCGCTTCCAATGCGGCGGCCCGGTCTGCGCCGCGCACCTCGGCCACGATATGCGCGGCCATGAACGTATCGCCCGCGCCCGTCACCCGGGTCACAAGCACCTGTGGCGGCTGGCCGGTGATCACCCCCTGCCCCGCGGTGCCTTCGGCCGCCAGCCGCCCGCCATCTGTCACCAGCACCCGGCCCGCGCCGCGCGCCAGCAGCGCCTCGGCGGCCTCGGGCGCGGTCTGGAACCGGGCCTTGGCGATCAGCCCGGCCTCCTCGAGGTTGACGTAAAGCGTGGCCCGTGGATGCCCCAACAGCGGCAACAGGCGTTCGGCCTTGCCGGGGCTGGCTGGCGCCACCCGCAGATCGGCCTGCGCGAACAGGGGCGAGCGCGCGATGTCGGACAGCAGCGCCTCGGTCAGGTTGCCGTCCAGCGCGATCTGCCCCGCATAGGGGCGATCCGCAGACCCCAGACTGCCATCGCCCAAGGGGCGCAGGATCTTGTCCCCCGCCATTTCCAGCGAATGGGCATCGGCCACCGCGGCGATCAGGCCATTGGCCCCCTCGATCGCCATATAGCGGTCGGTGGGCAGATCGTCGGAGCGATAGACATGGGCGCAATCCAGCCCCATGCGCAGACAGGCGGCGATCAGCTCATCCCCTTCGGCATCGCGGCCGATGGCGGTCAGCAGCGCGGGGCGCAGACCGAAACGGCCCAGCGTCATCGCGATGTTCATCGCGACACCCCCCGGCAGCCGCGTGATGCGCCCCGGCACATCCGATCCCAGCCGCAAGGACGAAGGCGCACGACCAATGATGTCCCACAGGACCGATCCGATGCACAGAATGTCACGCATGCCCGGCCCTTTCCCGCTTTGGCCCTGTTCCACCTTCGGGCCTTCATCGCGCGGGGTTACAGCGCCGTCCAGCCCCCATCGACGGAAATCGTGGTGCCGGTGATCTGTGCCGCCGCGTCCGAGGCCAGAAACACCGCCGTGCCGCCGATCTGTTCGACGGTGGCGAATTCCCGGCTGGGCTGGCGTTCCAGCATGACCTGCTTGATCACCGTAGCGCGGTCCATGTTGTGCTTTTTCATCTGGTCGGGGATCTGCGCCTCAACCAGCGGGGTCAGCACATAGCCGGGGCAGATCGCATTGGCGGTGATCCCTTGGCCTGCACATTCCAGCGCCGTCACCTTGGTCAGGCCAACCACGCCATGCTTGGCCGCGACGTAAGCCGATTTATAGGGGCTGGCGGTCAATCCATGCGCCGAGGCGATGTTGATCACACGCCCCCAACCCGCTGCCCGCATCATCGGCAAGGCCGCAGCGGTGGTGTGAAAGGCAGAACTGAGGTTGATCGCCAGAATGGCATTCCACTTCTCCACCGGAAATTCGTCGATCCCGGCGACATGCTGGATGCCTGCGTTATTCACCAGAATGTCGCAAGCGCCTGCGCTTTCGATCAGGCGGCGGCACTCCTCGCCCTTCGACATATCGGCAGCGATGTAGCGCACCTGAACGCCATGGCGCGACGACAACGCCCCGGCAAGCGCGTGATCCTCGACCCGGTCGGTGAAGGAATTGATCACGACATCGGCACCAGCCCGCGCCAATTCCTCGGCGACACCCAGACCAATCCCGGAATTCGACCCGGTCACGATGGCAGTCTTGCCCTTCAGGTTCATGCGACCCCCCTTTTCTGCGGTTGCAACAGGTTACATGCTGCAAACGCGAATGACAGGGGGAAGCGTTCCCGATGTGCCAAAAAAAACGCCGGCACAAAGCCGGCGTTAAGTTATTGAGGCAGGTTTCATACAGGCAAGAAACCTATCGAGCAGTAAGGCTTTTATACGCGCACTCGCGCCGAAGGCCAAGTTAAAAGTTTGAAAAGGCTCACAAGCCACCGTAGCCTAGGGGCCAAGAATACAAGGCCACGGGAGATTGTTGCCAGAATGGGACGAGAATTTTTCCACATCTTGCGCGGATTTGCGCTCGCGGCATCGCTCGGCTTCACGGCGACTCCCGGCGTTTCACAGGTAAGTGATTCTCCGGCCCATGGCATAGCTATGTATGGGCAACCCGCCCTCCCCCCGGATTTTGTGTCCCTGCCGCATGTGAACCCCGATGCGCCCAAGGGCGGGCGCATCGTGTTCGGCGAGTCGGGCAGCTTTGATTCCATGAACCCCTTCATCCTGAAGGGGCGCGCGCCCTCCGGTCTGTCTGCCCTCACGGTCGAGACGCTGATGGGCCGGTCCTATGACGAACCCTTCACGCTTTACGGGCTTCTGGCCGAATCGATCACCACGGATGCGGCCCGCACCTACGCAGAATTTACCTTGCGTGAGCAGGCCCGATTCTCTGACGGCTCGCCCGTCACGCCCGAAGATGTGCTGTGGTCGTTCGAGGTTCTGGGCACGCTTGGCAACCCGCGCTATCACACGGCCTGGGCCAAGATTGCGCGTGCCGAAATCACCGGGCCGCGGACGGTGCGCTTTACCTTCAACACCCCCGACCGCGAATTGCCGCTGATCCTCGGTCTGCGCCCCATCCTGAAAAAGGCCCAGTGGGAGGGCAAGGCCTTCGATGCCTCGACACTAGAGGTGCCGATCGGCTCTGGCCCCTATACGGTCGGCGCCTTTGAGCCGGGCCGCTATGTCAGCTATGTGCGCAACCCGAACTGGTGGGGCAAGGATCTGCCCTTCAACCGCGGCCAGCACAATTTCGACGAGGTGCGCTTTGACTATTTCGGCGATGGCGGCGTGGTGTTCGAGGCGTTCAAGGGCGGGCTGATCACCTCGTGGCGTGAAACCAACCCGGCCAAATGGGCCAGCAGCTATGACTGGCCCGAGGTCGCCTCGGGCGAGATCGTGAAGTCGGAAATCCCGCACAGCCGCCCCTCGGGGATCGAAGGCTTTGTGATGAACACCCGCCGCCCGCTGTTTGCCGATTGGCGCGTGCGCGAGGCGATGATCCTTGCCTTCAACTTCGAACTTGTGAACCAGACGCTGAACGGCAATGCCGTGCCGCGCATCCAGTCCTATTTCGGCAACTCGCCCTTGGGCTATACCCCCGGCACCCCCGCGA
>JALOSF010000149.1 GCA_025458525.1 Cypionkella sp.
CATAGCCCGCAGCTGCGGCAACGACCCCGCCCAGCGCCGTCGCCACAAAACCGCCGCCCGATTTGCGCGACGGTGGCGCAGGCGGTGCAGGCGGCGGTTCTGCCACAACCGGGTCAAGCATCACCCGCGACGCCTCTGCATCCGCCTCGACCGGGCGCGCCTCTGGCCCTGCGGGCTCGTCCTCTCTCACCGGATCGATCGTCACCTCGGTCTGGGGATCTTCACGAGGCGCGTCATCAGCAGCCTCTGCCGCCTCCACCGCTTTCAGAACATCGTCCTCGACCTCTGATTTGGGAGGGGTGCGTTTGGCCATGTGATGTTCCTGACTGTTACGTTGGACGGCGCCCGCCGAACGAGGCAGGCGACGGTTCGATCCTAATCCCCCTCGTCTTGGGGCTTCAAGCCGTGTTGATGAAACGATCCATCGCGAGAAAGAGTTCCGCCTGTGTCGGTGCCGCAGCAATGGCGCAGAATTGTGCCGGATGATTGGGAAATTCCTGTGCCACCGCGGGGCTGAGGGCAACAAGTCGCAGGTCAGCTTTCAGGGCAAGACCGTCAAGGCACGCCCGGAAAATGGCGGCTGTTCGGGGCGAAAACAGCGGCACGACGACCGGACCCGACGACAACAGCACCGATTCCGCCTCTGGGGCAAGGGGGTGCGGCTCTTGCGCGTAGATGATCGCCTCGGCTGCGGACATGCCCGCAGCCCGCAGACGGCGCAACAGATCACCGCGTGCATCCGCGCCTCGCAGTATCAGGAAAGGCCCTTCGGTCGCATGCGATTCGACAAGATCAAACAGATCGTCGGCATCCCCTTCGGCGGAAAGGGCCGAAAATCCCAGATCCTGCGCAACCCGCGCCGTGGTGTCGCCCACACAAAAGGCGCGTGTCGGCAGCGGTTGACCCCAGTTCACCGCCGCACGCACCCCGGTTTCCGAGGTAAAGACCACCGCGCCAAAGCGGCCTTCGGGCGCAGGGGGGGTGTAATGGACAGGCGCCAGAACGGGCGACAGCACGGGCCGCGCCTTGGTGCCATACCGGTGCTGCACAGCCTCGGCGAAGCGGGCCGCCTGCGGCATGGGACGCGTGACCAGAACGGGCAGGGCGCAGGATTGCAGGACCATGATCGAGGTGTTACCTGCGATGCACCCCTGGTGCAACGGCGGACCATGCAAAGCAGCCTTACCTTTCTTGGCATCGAGTCAAGTTGCGACGATTCCGCCGCCGCAGTCGTGCGCGTGGAAAAACATGCCGAAATCCTCTCCTCGGTGGTCGAGGGTCAGGTGAACCTGCATGCGGCGTTTGGCGGCGTGGTGCCCGAAATCGCGGCGCGGGCCCATGCCGAGCGCCTTGACGGCTGTGTGGAGCGGGCGTTGGCCGAAGCGGGCCTTGGGTTTGGCGACCTGGACGGGATCGCCGTGACCGCGGGGCCCGGCCTGATCGGCGGGGTCTTGTCGGGGGTGATGCTGGCCAAGGGTCTGGCGGCGGGGACCGGGCTGCCGATGGTGGGTGTAAATCACCTTGCGGGCCACGCGCTGACCCCGCGGCTGACAGATGGTCTGGAGTTTCCGTATCTGATGCTTCTGGTGTCCGGGGGGCATTGCCAGTTCCTGATCGTCGAAGGGCCGGATCAGTTCCGGCGGATTGGCGGCACGATCGACGACGCCCCAGGCGAGGCGTTTGACAAGTCGGCCAAGTTGCTTGGCTTGGCCCAACCGGGCGGCCCCGTGGTCGAGGCCGAGGCCCGGCTGGGCGATCCTGGCCGCTTTGTCTTTCCACGTCCCTTGCTGGATCGGCCGGGCTGCGACATGTCGTTTTCCGGGTTGAAAACCGCCCTGTTGCGGGCACGCGATGCCCTTGTCGCGGCGCAGGGCGGTCTGACGGTGCAAGATCGCCGCGATCTGTGCGCAGGGTTTCAGGCCGCCGTTGCAGCGGTGTTGCAAGAAAAGACACGCCGCGCGCTGGCGATCTATCTTGCGGCAGCGCCCGATCATCCGGCCTTTGCCGTGGCGGGCGGCGTGGCCGCAAATGGCACCATTCGCGCCGCGTTAGAGACGGTTTGTGACAGTCATGCCGTGCGGTTTCTTGCACCGCCGCTACGACTTTGCACGGACAATGCGGCGATGATCGCCTTTGCGGGGATCGAGCGGTTCCGTCTGGGTCATCGGGATGACGCGACCCTGTCATCCAGACCGCGGTGGCCACTGGACGAGACGGCGGCTGCGATGATCGGTTCGGGAAAGAAAGGGCCAAAGGCATGACGCGGATCGGGGTGGTCGGCGCCGGAGCCTTTGGCACCGCTTTGGCCATAGCCCTTGGCCGTCAGGGGCGCGAGGTGCGGCTTTGGGCGCGTGACCCGCGCGATGTGTCAGAGCTGCGGCAAAGCAGGGTGTCGCGCCGCCTTGGCGGGGCCATGCTGCCGGAAAATGTCTCTGTCACGGCGGATTTGGCCGATCTGAAGGGTGCAAACACGGTGCTTCTTGCGACACCGATGCAGGCGCTTGGCGGGTTTCTGGCGCAGCACGGCCCTGTGCTGACGGCCGAACATCTGGTGGCCTGTTGCAAGGGCCTGGACCTGGCAACCCGTGCGGGCCCGACCGCCCTTATCCGGCAGGCTTGTCCGGGCGCGCAGGCGATGATCCTGACCGGGCCCAGCTTTGCCGCCGACATCGCGCACGGGCAGGCAACCGCGCTGACGCTCGGCTGCGGGTCGGACGATGCGGGGCGGGGTGTGCAACAGGCTCTGTCCGGGCATATTTTGCGGATTTACCGGAACACCGATGTCATCGGTGCCGAACTGGGCGGCGCGTTGAAGAACGTGATCGCCATCGCGGCGGGCATCGTGATCGGAGCGGGGCTAGGAGAGAGCGCAAGGGCCGCCCTGATGACGCGCGGGTTCGCCGAAATGGTGCGTTTTGCGACGCGCCTTGGCGCCAGACCGGAAACCTTGATGGGACTGTCAGGCTTTGGCGATCTGGTCCTGACCTGCACCTCGGATCAGTCGCGCAATTTTCGGCATGGGATGGCCCTTGGGCAGGGCGCCGCACCCGACAGCACTCAGACGGTGGAGGGCGTGGCAACGGCGCAGGCGATCGTGCAGCAGGCCCGTCATCTTGGCGCATTGCAGGACATCCCCGTTACCGACATGATCGCGCAAGTCACACTGGGCAAGATCGCGGTTCCAACCGCCATTCAGACGCTGATGTCACGCCCGCTGAAGGAGGAATAAGCCATGCGCGTCGCCCTGTTCTGCATCGACAAGCCGGGTCATCTGCAAACCCGGATCGACAACCGTCCCGCCCATCTGGATCACATCAAGACCAGCGGCATCGTCGAAATGGCGGGGCCCCTTCTTTCCCCTGCGGGTGAGATGATCGGCAGTCTGGTGATCCTGAGTGTCGAAACGCTTGATCAGGCGCAGGCTTGGGCCGATGCAGACCCTTATGCCAAGGCCGGTCTGTTTGACTCCGTCACCTTGCGGGAATGGAAAAAGGTGATCGGATGAACTTTTGGCTGTTCAAGTCAGAGCCTGACGCCTGGAGTTGGGACCAACAGGTCGCGCGCGGCGATCTGGGCGAGGAATGGACAGGTGTCAGAAACTACCAGGCGCGCAACAACATGCGTGCGATGAAGGTGGGGGATCGTGGCTTTTTTTACCATTCCAACATCGGAAAGGAAATCGTGGGTCTCGTCGAGGTTATCCGCGGCGTGGCGCAGGACAGCACCACAGATGACCCGCGTTGGGACTGCGTGGTGATAAAGGCGCTAAAGCCTGTGTCCCGCCCCGTGAGCCTTGACGAATGCAAGGTCGTGCCTGGCCTCGAAAACATGGCGCTGGTCAAGAACACGCGACTGTCGGTCCAGCCTGTCACCGAGGCAGAGTGGCGCATCATCTGCGGCTTGGCTGGCGTGTAAACCGCCCTTGCGGTCTGCGGGCACAGGTGCTGTTGCGATCTGGGGCATCACGGCAAAGGCAGGGCCGCCAAAAGAAATGGAGGGCCCCGACCCCAACAGGACCCTCCATCCACCCCACGTGTTCCCCTGGCACCACACGTGTTCTGAAAAGGGTCCTAGGCATACTGCCTGTCGTTGATATCAGGATAGTCAGAGTTCCTGCGATTTCACAAGCGAAGGGTGCCTAAAACTAGAACAGTAATTTAGACACCAAAAAGGCCCCCGGCGAAGGGGGGCCTT
>JALOSF010000150.1 GCA_025458525.1 Cypionkella sp.
TATGGCGGCGACGGCGCCGATACATTTTACGGCGGCGCCGGTGACAGCATCTTTGGCGGCGAAGGGGGCACCGACTCGGATGTGCTGATCCTCGACCGCCGCGATGTGGACAGCATCACCTATGGCGGGCGCGACAACGAATCCGGCACCGTGACCTTTACCAAGGACAGTGGCGGCGGCGGGCTGACCTTTACAGGGATCGAGGACATCCGTTTTGTCGGCGAGGTGGATGGCACCGACCGGTCCGACGTGATGGAGGAGGGCTTTACCGATACCGAAGGCGACCAGATCGGCAAGGGCAACGACACGGTCAATGCGGGCGCGGGCGCTGATGCGGTGCGGACCGGCTTTGGCGATGACGTGATCTATGGCGGCGACGACAGTGACACGGTCGAGGCCGAGGATGGCAATGACACGCTGTTTGGCGGCACGGGCGATGACAAGCTGATCGGCGGGGTCGGGGACGACTCAATCGATGGCGGCGCGGGCCAAGACGCGCTTGTGGGCGGCGAGGGCAAGGACACGCTTTCAGGCGGCGCAGGCAACGACACCTTGGCCGGAGGCGGCGGGGCCGACCGGATGGACGGGGGTGACGATGCCGACAGGTTTGTCATCGAAAGCGGCTTTGGCCGCGACACGGTGATCGGCGGCGAGGGCGGCGATGACCGCGACCGGCTTGACCTGTCGGCGGTTCGCGAACCGGTGACGGTGGTGTTTCGCACCGGCGATGGCGGCACGGCCAGCGCGGTTTCGCCAACGGGCGAGGACAATGTCGTCGCCTTTTCCGAGATCGAGGAGTTCAGCCTGACAGAGGGCGGCGACGGATTTTACGCCGGGGCAAACCGCTCGGGCGTCAGCGTTGACGCCGGGGGCGGCGATGACACCGTCTATGGCGGACAGGGCAACGACAGCTTTGCCGGGGGCGACGGCGCGGACGAGCTGTTTGGCGCGGCCGGCAATGATATGATCGATGGCGGCGCGGGCGATGACGATCTGGGCGGCGATGCGGGCGATGACACCGTGCTGGGCGGCGCTGGCAAAGATTATGTCCAGGGGATGGAGGGCAACGACAGCCTGTCGGGCGGCGAAGGGGCCGATACGCTGATCGGCGGCGAGGGCGCCGATGTGCTGACCGGCGGGGCGGGGGCGGATGTCTTTGGCCTGAGCGAAGGCGGCGGGCGCGACCGGATCACCGATTTTGACATGACGCGCGACAGCGGGCGCACAACCGACCAGCTTGACGTGTCCGACCTGCGGACGGCCGATGGCAACCCCGTCACCTGGCGCGACGTCGTGGTGACGGATACCAACGGCGATGGCACGGGCGACGCGGTCCTGACCTTTCCGGGCGGCGAGGAGGTGACGCTGGTCGGCACCCGCCCGTCAGAAGTGCAGGGCAAGCGCAACATGGCCGACATGGGCATCCCCTGCTTTGGCCGCGGCACTCCGATCCTGACCCCGTCCGGCTGGCGCGCGGTGGAAACGCTGGGCTGCGGCGATCTGGTGCGGCTTTGCGATGGGACCGACGCGAGGGTGCATTGGGCCGGGGCGCGGCTGGTTCTGGCGCGCGACCTGCTGGCCCATCCGGGGCTTGTGCCGGTGCGCATCGCGCGCGAGGTCTTGGGCAATGATCGCGACCTGTTGCTGTCGCAGCAACATGCGGTGGTGATGCTGCGCGACGCAAAGCCGGTCTTGGTGCGCGCGGCCCATCTGGCGCATGGGGCGATGCCGGGGGTCCGTCTGGCGCGCGGCGTGGGCCAGATCAGCTATCACCACCTGCTGCTGTCGCGCCATGCGGTGCTGAGCGCGGGCGGCGCCGCTGTTGAATCGCTTTATCCCGGCCGCATTGCGCTTGCGGGTATGCCGCCTTCGGCGCGGGTCGAGATTGCGGCAACCGTGCTGGCGCTACGCGGCGGTCGGGACCGGCCGTTTGCCACGGTATCAGGGCTGGCCGATCTTTATGGCCGACGCTGCCTGCCGCTGTTGTCGCGCGCCGACGTCGAACATGCGCTGGCCAGTGGACGGCTTGCCACCCCGGTCGGGCGCAGACTCCGGCGCGGTGCCGCCGCCTGAAACGGCACAGGGTCCGCCGGATCGCGGGACAATCGCCTGTTTTTTGCTTTTCGGATGCCGCAACAGACGGCGAAAGCGGCGCAAAAAGACTGATTTTCCCGCATTCAAGGCGCGATGCTTGGAATTGCGACAAGCCAGTTGCATTGCACTGTGCCATTGGCTTTAGTCAAACCAAAGAAGTGCAGGACACCTGCCGGACCATATGGGGAGATCAGCGCTGTGAGCGAAAGCCACACGGACGCATTCGTGGCCTTTGACCGCGTGCAAAAGAGCTATGACGGCGTGAGTTTCGTTGTCAAAGACCTGAACCTGACCATCGCAAAAGGCGAATTCCTGACCATGCTTGGCCCGTCGGGATCGGGCAAGACCACCTGCCTCATGATGTTGGCCGGGTTCGAGACGGCGACGAATGGCGAGATCCGCCTCGATGGCACCAACATCAACATGGTGCCGCCGCACAAGCGCGGCATCGGGATGGTGTTTCAGAATTACGCCCTGTTCCCGCATATGACGGTGGGCGAGAATCTGGCCTTTCCCCTTGAGGTGCGGGGGATGGGCAAATCCGAGCGCGAGGCCAAGATTGCCCGTGCGCTGGACATGGTGCAGATGGGGGCCTTTGCCAACCGCCGCCCGGCGCAGCTTTCGGGTGGCCAGCAGCAGCGCATCGCCCTTGCCCGGGCGCTGGTCTTTGACCCCAAGCTGGTGCTGATGGACGAACCGCTTGGCGCGCTCGACAAGCAGTTGCGCGAACATATGCAGTTCGAAATCAAGCATTTGCACGAAAACCTGGGCATCACGGTCGTCTATGTGACCCATGATCAGGGCGAGGCGTTGACCATGTCGGACCGCATCGCCGTGTTCAACGATGGCCGCATCCAGCAACTTGCCCCGCCCGCCGATCTGTATGAACGGCCCGACAACAGCTTTGTCGCGGGGTTCATTGGCGAAAACAACAAGCTGCTCGGCATGGTCGAGGCGCTTTCGGGCGACAAGGCCGTGGTGCGCCTTGCAACCGGCGAGCTGATCGACGCCACACCCGTCAATGTCACCCAGACCGGGCAGCAGACGCTGGTCTCGATCCGCCCCGAGCGGGTGGAGTTCAAGCCCGAGATGATGCCCGCGGGTGCGCATATGATCGGCGCCGAGGTGCTGGAGGTCATCTATATGGGCGATATCCTGCGGGCGCGGCTGCGCGTGGCGGGGGCGGATGATTTCGTGATGAAGATGCGCAACACGCTGGGCCAGACCCGTCTGAGCCCCGGCCAGCGGCTGAGCGTCGGCTGGCATCCGCAGGATGCCCGCGCGCTTGATGTGATCTGACCCCTGGCCCCGCCCTGGGGCCGGTATCAGGGGGGCTGTGCCCCGAACGACGACCAAAAGACCAAAAACGCAAAAACCAACCTGGGAGCCTGAAATGAAAAGATTGCTCGTGCTGACGACCGCCCTGACGGGCCTTGCCTTCTCGGCCTCGGCGCAGGAAATCGCCGTCATGTCGTGGGGTGGCGCCTATGCGACCAGCCAAATCGAGGCCTATCACAAGCCCTTTACCGCCGCGACCGGCATCAAGGTCGTCGATGTGGTGGCCGACAATCCGGCGGCCCCGATCAAGGCGCAGGTCGAGGCCGGCAACGTGACAGTCGATGTCGTGGACCTTGAATATGCCGATGCCGTGCGCCTGTGCGACGAAGGCCTGCTGGAGCCGATCGACCCCGCAATCCTGGCGCCCGGCGCCGATGGCACCCCGGCGCTGGATGATTTCCTGCCCGGTGCCGTGACCGAATGCCTGGTGTCGACGATCGTGTTTTCGACCATCTATGCCTATGACACGACCAAGTTCCCCGAAGGCCCGACCACCATCGCCGATTTCTTCGATCTGGAGAAATTCCCCGGCAAGCGCGGCGTGAAGAAGGGGGCCAAGACCACTCTGGAAATGGCGCTGATGGCTGATGGCGTGCCTGCGGCCGAGGTCTATGCCGTTCTGGAAACGCCCGAAGGGCAGGACCGCGCATTCGCCAAGCTGGACCAGATCAAGGCCGAGTCGGTGTTCTGGGAAGCCGGGTCGCAGCCGCCGCAGCTTTTGGCCGATGGCGAAGTGGTCATGACCATGGCG
>JALOSF010000074.1 GCA_025458525.1 Cypionkella sp.
GGAGGCCCGCCCCGCCGACCTGAAGCGGCTTGACCTGAAACGTGATCTGGAACCCGACTGGTTCCAGCGCGCCGATATGGCCGGCTATGTCTTTTACATCGACCGCTTTGCCGGAACCCTGCGCGGCGTGCTGGACAAGCTCGATTATCTGGCCGACCTCGGGATCAACTATGTGCATTTCATGCCCTGCCTGAAGCCTCGCCCCGGCGACAGCGATGGCGGCTATTCGGTGATGGATTACCGCCAGATCAATCCCGCCTATGGCACGATGGCCGACTTCGAGCAGGTGACAGCCGCCCTGCGGGCACGCGGGATGTCGGTCTGCATCGACCTTGTGCTGAACCACACCGCCAAGGAACATGCCTGGGCGAAAAAGGCGGCCAAGGGCGATCCGAAGTTTCAGGATTACTACCTGATGTTCGACAGCCCTGATATGCCGGACCTTTACGAACAAACGCTGGTCGAGGTGTTTCCCGACAATGCCCCCGGCAACTTCACCCATTACCCCGAGTTCGGCAAATGGGTCTGGACCACCTTCAACGAACATCAATGGGATCTGAACTGGGCCAATCCGCAGGTCTTTCTGGAAATCGTTGACATCATGCTGTTCCTTGCGAACCGCGGGGTGGATGTGTTGCGGCTGGATGCCGTCGCCTTCATGTGGAAACGGCTTGGCACGCGCTGCCAGTCAGAGCCGGAGGTGCATATGCTGCTGCAAGCCCTGCGCGCCTGTTCGCGCATCGCGGCGCCGTCGGTCATCCATCTGGAGGAGGCCATCGTCGCCCCCGCCGAAATGCTGCCCTATCTGGGGCGTGGCCAGCATGATGGCAAGGAAGGCAACCTTGCCTATCACAACAGCCTGATGGTGCAGTTCTGGGGGGCACTGGCCACCCGCGACACGGGGCTGATGGGCCATGTTCTGGCCACCCATTTCCCCGAGGTGCTGCGCAACGCGACCTATGCCACATATATCCGCTGCCATGACGATATCGGCTGGGCCATCACCGATGAGGATGCCCATGCCAAGGGGCTGTCTGGCCCCGCCCATCGTGCCTTTCTTTCCGAGTTCTACGAAGGCAGCTTTCCCGGCTCTTTCGCCACCGGCGCGCTGTTTCAGGTGAACGAGGCGACGGGCGACAAGAGGATCTCGGGCAGCTTTGCCTCTCTGGCCGGGCTGGAACGGGCCCAACAGCTTGGCGATACGGCAGCCATCGATCTGGCGGTGCAGCGCATCTTGTTGGGCCATGCGTTGATCGCGAGTTTTGGCGGCATCCCCCTTGTTTACATGGGGGACGAGTTGGGCATGCTGAACGATCACGGCTATCTGGACGTGCCCGAACATGCGCATGACAGCCGCTGGATTCACCGTCCCCGGATGGATTGGCAGGCCGCAGAGGCGCGCAACGGCGACGCGGGCCCGGCGGCGCGGGTGTTTCAGGGCACGCGGCACATTTTGGCGCGGCGCCGGGCGACACCGGCGCTGCATGCCGGCCATGGCACGCGGGTGGTCTTTGCGCCATCGACCGCCGTCTTCGCGTTCCAGCGGCTGGCGCCGACGGGCGTTGTCCTGTGTCTGTTCAATTTCACCGAACACTGGCAGACCCTGCCCGAAGGCTGGCTTCGCGCCCAAGGCGTCAGCCTCATGCATGACGCCTTGTCTGATCATGCGGTCGAAACCCATCACGGCCAGATTGCCCTGCCCCCCTATGCGCGGGTCTGGCTGACCTGAGCGGGCCTAGGCCCCCGGCGCGCGGCCATAATCTCGCGCGCCAAAAATCGCGCTGCCAACCCGGATATGGGTTGCACCATGGGCAATTGCGGCCTCGAAGTCGCTGCTCATACCCATGGACAGACCGGGCAGGCCATTACGCTCTGCCATCTGCGCCAGCATCGCAAAATGCGGCGTCGCATCTTCGCCTTCGGGTGGGATGCACATCAGGCCCTGAACCGGCAGATCCATCGCCCGGCATTGCGCCACGAAGGCATCGGTGTCGTCGGGCAGCAATCCGGCTTTCTGCGGTTCCTTGCCGGTGTTGACCTGCACAAACAGCGACGGGCTTTGCCCACGCGCCTGCGCCAGCTTTGCCAGTTTTTCCGCAAGGGACATCCGGTCCAGCGTGTGAATGGCGTCGAACAGCTCGACCGCGACCTTGGCCTTGTTGGTTTGAAGCGGCCCGATCATATGCACCTGCACCGCACCAAAACGCGCGCGCAGATCGGGCCATTTGCCTTGCGATTCCTGCACGTAATTCTCGCCAAACAGCCGGTGGCCTTCGTCCAGCACCGCAACAACCCGGTCAAGCGGCTGCACTTTTGAAACGGCAATCACCTGAACCGACCCCGGCGCGCGGTTTGCGGCGGCGGTGGCGGCGGTGACGCGCGACAGAATGGCATGAAGCGACATGGTCCCCCCGAGATCTGGATCAACGACATAGCACAAAAGAAAAGAGCGGGCACAAGGCCCGCTCTTTCCGCCGCGTTCGATCCTAAGATCAGAACGTGAACTTGATGCCGAGATCAGCAACGGCCTTGGTGCCGGCGATGTCGTTGTCGGCAATGCCGCCTTCGAGGGTCGCGCCGCCACCCAGGTCATAGGCTGCGCCGATGCCATAGGAGTTAACGTCAGCGCCGCCACCGAGGTCGGTGTTCTTGTAGTAGGCTTTGACGGTCAGAGCGTCCATCTTGTGGGTCACGCCCAGGCCATACTGCTTGAAGCCGGCCAGAGCGCCCGAACCGTCGCCATAAACGGCTTTGACGGTGGTGGTGCCGAAGGTTGCTTCGCCGCCCAGGACGAGGTGCTTGGCCGAAGGAGCGCCAGCGATGTCAGCGATTTCGTAGCCGAGCGACACAGCGTATGCGTCAACGGCGTACTTCACACCGACCGAGTACTGCTTGACGTCAGCAACGCCCGACAGACCAACGTTGCCGTCGTTCAGCGAGGCTGCGAAGGTCAGGCCGCCGGTCGAGTAGGTGTAGGTTGCGCGCGGATTGTCAGCAGCGATGGTGCCGAACACGTCCGACAGGAAGGTGACTTCGTTGTCGCCAACCAGATTGTCGAGCAGAGCAGCCAAAGGTGCCGCACCACCGGTGCCGGTCGCGTTGAACGAGTCGAGGTCGGTGTAGCCGATTTCCGGCAGGTTGCCGACAACGACTTCAGCAGCGCCGTCAACGTCGCCCATTTCGATCTTGCCGAATGCGCCCGACACGAACACCGAACCCAGCGAGCCGTTTGCAGCGCCGCCAGCTTCGTTGATCAGGAACGCACCACCGAAGGACAGGCCCGAGTCGGTTTCGCCGGACATCACCACTTCAGCGCGAACGCGGCTGGAGAAGTTCAGCTTCGAGTGGCTGGTCAGAACGCCGGTGTTCACGTTCAAAGTGTTGGCACCATACACAACACCCATGCGTGCGTTGCCAGAGATGGTGACTTCGGCAGCGGCGACGGTGGCGGTCATTGCCAGAACGGTCGACGCGAGAAGAACCTTTTTCATGTTTTTCCCTCTTTCCTCAAGGTAAGCCCGCCGCAGGGGAATCCGCAGTCGGAATGATGGTGTTGTCCACCCAGACCCGACCGAATGCAACGATGACCGACACAAAGCCAGAAAACCCGCAGGGCGTGGTGCAGCAATGCCACATATCCCCCGCGGGCCGGGGGCAGGGCCATGCGTGACCCGCGCGGGGGACAGCGCCTTTTGTGAAAAGCCTTGGCACGCCCCAAGGCCTAGGCTAGACAACCATCAAAGAGATTGCGGGGGTGCGGATGTTCTTTCACCGTCTGGCACGGGTTGTCATTATGTCTGGGGTGGCTGTCGGGCTTGCCGCCTGCGGCTCCGGCTTTGCCAGTGGTGACAGCGGGTTGTTCCGCCGTTCGTCCCCCACCATCCCGTCGGAACAGCAGCTTGACCAGCGCGCCCGGGCCGATGCCCAGCGCGAGGCGTTGGCCCGCGCCACCGGGGAGGAGGATCAAGGGTCCACCATCTGGGATCTGTTCCGCAACAGCGACGATCCGAACACCACGGTCGAGGTGAACAAATACCTTTGGCAAGCCAGCCTTGAGGTGCTGAATTTCCTGCCTATTGAATCGGTCGATCCGTTTACAGGCGTCATCGTCACTGGCTATGGCACACCGCCCGGCGGTGGCCGCGCCTATCGCGCCACCGTTTATGTGCAAGACCCGGCCCTGGATGCCCGGTCGCTGCGCGTGGCGCTGCAAACCCGGGGCGGTGCCGTATCTGCCGAAACCGCACGCGCGGTGGAAGATGCGATCCTGACCCGCGCGCGCCAGCTTCGTATCCGCGACAGCAATCTGTAAGCGCGCGACAAAAAAGACGTCATCAGGGCGCCACTGGCGCCCTGTTTTCATTGGGCATCACGACTTCGTGATCCGGGCGCCCCGCTGAAACTTTTGAGCCTGCGGGACTCGTTCCCCTTGCATCGGCGCGCCACCAAGGCGCCCCGCAACGGGAGAGATCACCATGAAACTGCACCTTGCCGCGATCCTGCTTGCCCTGTCCGCTCCGGCCCATGCCGCGAACCCCGATGTGGGCGGCGCCCCCATGTTTGAAAACAAGAACATCATTGAAAACGCGGTCAATTCTGCCGATCACACCACGCTTGTCGCCGCGGTCAAGGCGGCCGGGCTGGTCGATGCCCTGCAAGGGCCGGGCCCGTTCACGGTGTTCGCCCCGGTCAATGCGGCCTTTGCCGCCCTGCCCGCAGGCACGGTTGACACGCTCTTGCTGCCGGAAAACAAGGGCACGCTGACTAAGGTGCTGACCGCGCATGTCGTGTCGGGCAACCTGTCGGGGGCCGAGATCATGCGCAAGGCCAAGGCGTCGCGCGATGGTTATTTCCACATGCAGACGTTGTCCGGCGATGCGCTGTCGGCAACCGTGCGCGGCAGCAAACTCTACATCGTGGACGAATCCGGCAACGCCTCGCTTGTCACGATTGGCGATGTGAACCAGTCCAACGGCGTGATCCATGTGGTCAACAAGGTTCTGCTGCCGAAGTGATCGGCTTGGCGTGACGCTGGCACAGGCCGCCCCGGCCGCCTGTGCCCCCGCTTTTGCAGCGGCTGGTGCGGCTTTTCCTGCTGCCCACTGGACCTTTTGCCCCGCATCGGTGTAACTCCGCCCATCATCCGGAGGTTATCCCATGTCGCGCTACGAACCCGCCCAGATCGAACCCAAATGGCAAGCCACCTGGGACGAGGCACAGGCCTTTCTGGCGCGCCGCGATCCGGCCAAACCCAAGTATTATGTGCTGGAAATGTTCCCCTATCCTTCGGGGCGCATCCATATGGGCCATGTGCGCAATTACACGATGGGCGATGTGGTGGCGCGGTATAAGTCGGCGCAGGGGTTTTCGGTGCTGCATCCGATGGGCTGGGATGCCTTCGGGATGCCCGCCGAAAACGCCGCGATGGAACGCGGCGGCCACCCCAAGGACTGGACCTATGGCAATATCGCCGACATGCGCGGCCAGATGAAGCCGCTTGGCCTGTCGATCGACTGGACCCGCGAATTCGCCACCTGTGACCCGGAATATTACGGCCAGCAACAGGCCATGTTCATCGACATGATGGAAGCGGGGCTGGTCTATCGCAAGGCCGCCGTGGTGAACTGGGACCCGGTTGACATGACCGTGCTGGCCAATGAACAGGTGATCGACGGCAAGGGCTGGCGGTCTGGTGCTGCGGTGGAACGGCGCGAACTGACCCAGTGGTTCTTCAAGATCTCCGATTATTCGTCTGAACTGCTGTCGGCCCTCGACGGGCTGACCAACTGGCCCGAGAAAGTGCGCCTGATGCAGGCGAACTGGATCGGGCAGTCGCGCGGGCTGCAATTCGCCTTCGACACGGTGGGCGCGCCGGAAGGCTTTGAAAAGCTGGAGGTTTACACCACCCGCCCCGATACGCTGATGGGGGCGTCTTTCGCCGCTATTTCTGCCGATCACCCGCTGGCCAAGGCATTGGAATCCGACCCCAAGGTTGCCGCCTTTGTCGCGGAATGCCGCAAGGGTGGGACATCCGCCGAAGAAATCGAGACGGCCGAGAAAATCGGTTACGATACCGGAATTCGGGTCAAGCATCCGCTGGACCCGTCTTGGGAACTGCCGGTCTGGATCGCCAATTTCATCCTGATGGATTACGGCACTGGCGCCATCTTTGGCTGCCCGGCCCACGACCAGCGCGACTTTGATTTCGCGACCAAATACACCCTGCCGATCCGCGCGGTGTTTTCTGCCAATGGCAACGACACGGCGCTGAGCGAAGCCTTCGTGCCGATGAAGTCCGAACGTGTGACCTATATCCGCGGCTTTGCCGGCGCGACGGTGCAAACCGGCGACGAGGCCGTTGCCGCCGCCATCGCCCATGCCGAAGCGCAGGGCTATGGCAAGGGTGTGACCAAGTTCCGCCTGCGCGACTGGGGCGTGTCGCGCCAGCGCTATTGGGGTTGCCCGATCCCGGTGGTGCATTGCCCCGACTGCGGCGTGGTGCCCGAGGACAAGGCCAATCTGCCGATCAAACTGCCCGACGATGTGACGTTCGACATTCCCGGCAACCCGCTGGACCGGCACCCCACCTGGCGCAACACCACCTGCCCCAAATGCGGGGCCGCGGCCCGGCGCGAAACCGACACGATGGACACGTTCGTCGATTCGTCCTGGTATTACGCCCGCTTCACCAGCCCGCGCGCGAATACCCCGACCAGCCTGCCCGATGCCGAATACTGGATGAACGTGGACCAGTATATCGGCGGCATTGAACACGCGATCCTGCATCTGCTCTATTCGCGCTTTTTCGCCCGCGCGATGGCCAAGACCGGCCACCTGCCCGCAAGCGCGATTGAACCCTTCAACGCGCTGTTCACCCAAGGCATGGTGACGCATGAAATCTACAAGACCACCGATGCCAATGGCCGCCCGGTCTATCACCTGCCCGAGGATGTGACCGACGGCAAACTGGCCGACGGCACCCCGGTCGAGGTGATTCCTTCGGCCAAGATGTCGAAATCAAAGAAGAATGTCGTCGATCCGATGAATATCATCGCCAGCTTTGGGGCCGATACCGCCCGCTGGTTCGTGATGTCGGACAGCCCGCCCGAGCGGGATGTGGAATGGACATCCTCGGGCGCCGAAGCCGCGTTCAAGCACCTGAGCCGGGTGTGGTCGCTGTGTTCGCGGATCGGCGAGATGCCTGCCGATCACACGGGCGAAGGTGACGATGACCTGCGCCGCGCCACGGCCAAGGCGGTGGACGAGGTGACAAAAAGCATCGAAGGATTCGCCTTCAACAAGGCCATCGCCACGCTTTACGGCTTTACCAACACGCTGGCCAAGGCCAATGCCTCTACCCCGGTGATGAAAGAGGCGATCCGCACCCTGGCCCAGTTGATGCAGCCCATGGTGCCGCATATCGCGGAGTCGATCTGGTCTTATCAGGGTGGCGTCGGTCTGTGCTGTCAGGCGCCCTGGCCCAAGGCCGACCCCGCACTTCTGATCGATGATACCGTGACCCTCCCGATCCAGATCAACGGCAAGCGTCGGGCGGAAATCAGCGTGCCAAAGGATATGCCTGCGCCAGACGTGGAAAAGATTGCCTTGGCGAATGAAGATGTGATCAGGTTTCTTGACGGGCAGCCCGTCAAGAAGATCATCGTCGTTCCGGGGCGTATCATAAATGTCGTTGTTTAACCGCCGAACCGTGCTTTTTGTGCCACTGGCTTTGGCGGCCTGCGGCTTTGCCCCGGCCTATGGCCCGGGCGGGGCGGCAGCCGGGCTTCAGGGCCGCATCCGCGTCGCAGACCCGACGGACAAGCTGGGTTTCGATCTGGTGGAAAGGCTGGAGGAGCGGCTGGGCCGGCCCGAGGCGCCGATGTTCGACCTTGCCTATACGATCAACACCCGGATCGAGACCTTGGCCATCACCCCCGCCGATGCCATCACCCGCTATCACCTGCAAGGCACCATCGACTGGACCCTGACCGACCGCAGCACAGGGCAGCGCGCGACGGGCGGCACGGTGCAGGGCTTCACCGCCTATTCCGCAACCGGCAGCACGGTGGCTGGCCTCGCCGCCGAGCAGGATGCTGCTTTTCGCCTGATGCGGATGCTGGCCGACCAGATCGTCACGAAACTGATCGCCACGGCAGGCACCTGGGCATGATCCTGCGCGGGGTCGAGGCCAGCCGCTATTTTGCCAAGCCTGATCGAGGCAAAGCCGCGCTTCTGATCGCGGGCGCAGATGCGATGCGCGTCGCGCTCAAGCGGCAAGAGGTGATCGCCGCCCTGATCGGCCCGGACGGCGAAGGTGAGATGCGCCTGACCCGTCTGCCTGCTGCCGAGGCGCGCAAGGATGGCACCGCCCTGCGTGATGCGGTCAAGGCCATCGGCTTTTTCCCCGGGCCGCGCGTCGTGTTTCTTGAAGATGCCACCGACACGCTGACCGACACCGTCGCTGCCGCGCTGAAGGACTGGCAGCCGGGCGATGCCACGATCATCGTGACCGCCGGAAACCTTACCGCGAAATCCGCGCTCAAGACGCTGTTCGAAAAACATCCCAACGCCTTTTGCGCCATCCTTTACGATGATCCGCCAACGCGCGAAGAAATCGAGGACGCCTTGAAAAAGGCCGGTCTGTCCAGCATCGACCGCGACGCGATGGCAGACCTGACCACGCTTGCCCGCGCGCTTGACCCCGGTGATTTTCGCCAGACGCTTGAAAAGATTTCCCTTTACAAATTCGGCGATCCGACGCCTCTGTCCTCGGCCGATGTTGCCGCGATGGCCCCCACCACGCTGGAGGCAGAGGTGGATGACCTGCTGAACGCGGTCGCAGATGGCCGCGCCCCCGCCATCGGGCTGCTTATGCGGCGGCTGGAAGGTCAGGGCATCCTGCCGGTGACGATCTGCATTCAGGCGCTGCGCCATTTTCGCGCCCTGCACATGGCGGCCTCTGATCCGGCCGGGCCGGCCATGGGTCTGCAAAAGGCGCGGGTCTTTGGTCCCCGGCGTGACGCGATGCAACGGCAGGCGCAGGCGCTTGGGGTCAAGGCTGTCGAACGCGCCGTGTCCGACCTGCTGGAAACCGACCTTACCTTGCGCTCGGCCTCTCGGGCGCCGGGCATGGCGCTGATGGAACGCGCGCTGATCCGCGTTGCCATGGCGCGCCGCTGACCCCTTTATCCCGGATCTGCCATGCAAGACCTTGAAACCCTGCTCGACCCGCTGACCCGCCTTACCCGCAAGCACAAGGCCATTGAGGCCAGCGTGCTGTGGCTGCGGGATGGTGTTTGGTCCGATGCGACGGGCGACCCGCTGGAAACCGAGGAAATCGTGTTCTATGCCGAAGGTCTGCTGATGGAGGGGTTTTCCATGGCCTGGGATCACGTGACAGTTCCCGGTCTTGGCGACCATCTGCGCCTGTGCTTCTGGCAAGGCGCAAATCCGGCCCTTCCCCCGCTTGATCCGGGGATGGCCCGCCTTGGCCACGGGCAGATCACGCCCTGATCGGTCTTAGCGTTTGGCGCCGACCTTCATCACCCAATAGATCCGGCCATCATCGACCGACAGCGCAACGCCGATGTCGTTGACCCCGGTCTTGAGGATATTGGCCCAATGCCCGGACGAATTGCGCCAAAGCTCTGCCGCGCTGCCCACGGTGGGTTTGCTGGAATAGGCGATGTTTTCGGCCACACGGCGGAACCTGTAGCCGTTCTGCTTGGCTCGGTCGCCCGGAGAGGGCCCACCCGCGCGCTGATGCGCGAAAAACTTCCGCTCGGCCATATCGCAGGCGTGCTGCTGCGCCGCGGCCTTCAACTGCGACGAGGGTTTCAGCGCGTTCAGCCCGCGCGCCTGCCGTTCCTGATTGATCCAGGCAATCATTCCCGATTCAAGCGAGGCGGCCCCGGACGGCTTGGCGCAGGCCATGGCAGAGGCGGGCAGCGCAACCGCCATGACGACGGCCATCGCGGCGGCAGCAAGACCTTGACGCATCTTCAATCTCCCTTGGGCTTCACCCGCACATAACGCGCCCGAGTGAAAGTTATTCCACAAGGCAAATCAAGCGGAATGAACCAAGGCGGCCGACCGCCCCGCCCAAAGCCCGGTCGCCCAGCAGGCCGTCAACAGATAACCGCCTGTCGGTGCCTCCCAATCCAGCATTTCACCGCAGGCAAACACCCCCGGCACGGCCCGCAATTCCAGCCCTTCGGTCAGGCTGTCCCGCGTGATGCCACCTGCCGCGGAAATTGCCTCGTCAAGCGGGCGCGGCGGGCCAACCGGAATCGGCAGATCGGTCAAGGCTTGATCGAGCGGCATCCCGCGCCCGAATTCCAGCACAAGCGCCGCCGCCGCCGGCGACAAGCCGAGCTTGCGCAGCCGGTTGCCAAAACTGTCGGACTGTTTCAGCCGGGCCAGCCGCGCCACAAGCGCGAGCGGGGCAAGATCGGGAAACAGGTTGAGGCGCAGTTCCGCCCCGTCGCGCAAGGCGCGGCTGACGGCATAGATCGCGCTGCCCTCGACCCCGCGGGCCGACAGCACGAATTCCCCCCGCACCTGTTGCGTGCCCGCGCGCAAAACGACCCCCTTGACGGGTTGCCCGAAGAACGGCGCCATGTGCTGCGACCAGGCGACAGAAAAGCCCATGTTTGCAGGACGAAAGGGCGCGACAGTCACCCCGCGCGCCGCAAGCCAGGGCACCCAGGCCGCATCCGACCCAAGGCGCGCCCAACTCGCCCCCCCAAGGGCCAACACCGTGACAGCCGGGCGCAGGGTCTGCCGACCTTCGGGTGTGTCGAAGGCAAGCGCATCACCCTGCCAGCCGCACCAGCGCCAGCGGCTGCGCAGCACCACCCCTTGGGCAGCCAGCCGTGCAAGCCATGCACGCAAAAGCGGCGAGGCCTTCATCGCCCGCGGAAACACCCGCCCCGAGCTGCCGGTAAACACATCCTGGCCCAGATCGCGGCACCAGTCTTGCACCGCCGCTGGCCCAAAGGCCGACAGCATGGGGCCCAACCATGCGGCATCATAGGCAGCGGCAAAGGGAGCTGGCGGCTCGTCCTTGGTGACGTTCAGGCCCGATTTTCCCGCCATCAGGAATTTGCGTGCGGGGCTGGGTTTTGCCTCGGCCACAAGCACACGTCGCCCGGCCTGCGCCAAGGCCTCTGCCGCCATCAACCCGGCTGGCCCGGCCCCGATGACCAGTGCATCGGTCATGCGACAGGCGCCTGTTTCACATGGACCACCCGCTGCGGATAGGGCATTTCGATCCCTTCCGCCTTCAGCGCGTTCCAGATCGCAAACAGCACGGGGGACTTGTATTTGTTCTTTCCGTCATCGATGCCGTTCACCCAGTATTCGACCACGAAATCAACCGCGGACTCGCCAAATCCCGCAAGTTCGCAATCCGGCCCGTCCGGGTGCTTCAGGACAAAGGGCAAAGCCCCGACCGCCGCGTTGATGATCTCGGGCACGCGGTTGATGTCGGTGTCATAGCTGACCGAGAACGCCGCCTCATATCGGTTCGCGCTGCCCTGATCCGAGAAGTTGATGACCCGCGTGGTGATGAAATGCTCGTTCGGGACCACGATCCACTTGCCGTCAAAGGTTTCCAGCACACAGGCGCGGGCGGTCATCTTGACGATCGTGCCTGCTTCGCCCCCGTCAAGCTGGACGTAATCGCCCACCGTGGTCTGCCCCTCGACCAGAAGGATGATCCCCGAGATGAAATTGGCGGCAATCTGCTGCAACCCCAGCCCAATGCCCACACCCAGGGCACCGCCCAACACCGCAATCGCGGTCAGATCGATGCCCATGATGCTCATCAACAGCAGGAAGGCGGCACCATAGATCACGATCTCGGCCGCCTTGACCGCCAGTTCACGCGTGGCGGGGCGCAACTCCTGCTGCGCCTTGATGTAACTGGCCGATTGCCGGTTCGACCAGGCGCCCAGCCAGAACAACAGCGAACCGGCGATCAATCCCCGCGCCAATGCAAGCGCGGAAAACTGGATATTGCCCAGTTCTACCCGCGTCTGGTCCAGTCGAAGCGTCACGTCATCCAGCACGCCCAGGGCGTAAAGTGCCGCCAGCGGGATCAGCACGTATTTGCCCAAAAGCCGCAGGAACGGATCGGTCAGCACCTGCGACACCAACGCCCGCGCCGCAAGGAACAGGAACACCCGTTTGCCGAAGGCGATCACCTCGCCCGACCCGAACATCGTGCGCGTCACGCTCTCGCCCCCTGCGGTAAGCGCATAGGCAATCAGCGGCAGCAAAAGCGGCAAGAGCATCAGCACGAACCGCCGCGCAGTCGCGAAATAGCCCAAGGCATCGGCCTTGGGGGCAAGCATCCTGTCCAACCAGACGGTCAGGCGCCGCGCGATCAGCCGCGCCACAAGATAGGCCACCGCCAACAGGGCGAATTGCGACCAGGCTGCCGGCGATGACGCCCACCCCACGGCCACATCCGCCGCCCGGTTCAACCCGGCCAGCGCGCTTTCAATCACATTGCCTTGCCCGCCCACGCCACGCTCCGCCCCTTGCCGATGCACAGCACCCGTGTGGCGCGGAACGCGGCGCAAGACAAGACGCCGCACGCAAGGGCCGAAGGCTCCGGGCGGCGCCCGTTACCGGGCCGCCTCAGACCTTTGCGGCGGGTTTTGGGTCGGGTGCGTCTGCTGCACCGGGCTCCAGGACCGGCTCGGCCTCGGCGGGTTTGGTCACAAGCGAGAAGCGGCGCCATTTGCGCGATTTTGGCAGACCCGGCTTGCTCAGAAAATCAGCCAGATCAAACGGTGTCTTTTGCGGGGAATAGCCCATGGCAAAGCTCCTTTCAGGAACTGCGCGGGGGGGCGGCGTCCGTGGCCGCGTCGGCCGCAGATCGCCGAAGGCCCGCCCACCCTACATGGGGGTGCCGCGCTTGCTAAACCAGTGCAAAACCTGAACAATCGCCGAACCCGATGGGATCATGCACGAGTTTTTTGCCCGACATGCCCGCAATTGCGATCAGAAATCGAGGTTTTCCACGTTCAGCGCGTTCTGCTGGATGAAATCGCGCCGCGGTTCCACCACATCGCCCATCAGCTTGGTGAAGATGTCATCCGCCTCGGCCAGATCGTCCACCTTCACCTGCAACAGCGTGCGCGCCTCGGGGTCCAGCGTGGTTTCCCACAGCTGCTCGGGGTTCATCTCGCCCAGACCCTTGTAGCGTTGCAGGGTCAGCCCCTTTTCGCCCTCGGCCAGAATGGATTTCAGCAGATCAACCGGGCCGTAAACCAGTTGCTCCCGCTCCTTGCGCAGCAACCGTGCCGGATGGCGATAGACATCGCGACTTTCACGCGCGATCGAAGACAAGCGCCGCGCCTCGCCCGACCGCAGCACCGCGCCATCCAGCGTGCGCAACTCCTCGACCCCGCGCAGGATACGGCTCAGCCGGATGCCGTGATCCTGCGTGATCCGCCCGGCCCAGCCCTTTTCGTATTCCGCGGCGATCAGGTTAAGCCGGTCTGCCACCGTCGTGGCCACCGCCTGCAAATCGGCATCGGCCTGACCGGGGTCAAACGCCCCGGCAATCGCCGCCTGTTCAAGCAGGTTGCGCGGGTAATTGGTCGGGAACGAGTCAAGCACCCGGCGGAATTGCCGCGCGCCCGTGACCACGCGGCGCAAATCTTCGCCCGCCAACTCCTCGCCCGACCCAAGGCGCAGGATCGCGCCCTCCAGCCCCATGTCGATCAGGTAATCTTCCAGCCCGGCCTGATCCTTGATGTAAACCTCGGACTTGCCGCGCGCGACCTTATACAGCGGCGGCTGCGCGATATAGAGATACCCGCCTTCGATCAGCTCCGGCATCTGCCGGAAGAAGAACGTGAGTATAAGCGTGCGGATATGCGCGCCATCCACATCGGCGTCGGTCATGATGACGACCTTGTGGTAACGCAGTTTCTTGATGTCGAACTCGTCGCGCCCGATCCCGGTGCCAAGGGCGGTGATCAGCGTGCCAATCTCCTGGCTGGCCAGCATCCGGTCAAACCGGGCGCGTTCGACGTTCAGGATTTTCCCCTTCAACGGCAGAACCGCCTGATTGGACCGGCTGCGGCCCTGTTTGGCCGACCCGCCGGCCGAGTCGCCCTCCACCAAGAACAGCTCGGATTTCGCCGGGTCGCGCTCTTGGCAATCGGCCAGCTTGCCGGGCAGGGAGGCCACATCCAGCGCCGTCTTGCGTCGGGTCAGCTCGCGCGCCTTGCGGGCGGCCTCGCGCGCCAGCGCCGCCTCGATGATCTTGCCGACGATCACCTTGGCCTGGCTCGGGTTCTCCTCGAACCACTCGGCCAGCTTTTCGTTCACAAGGTTCTCGACCGCGGGCCGCACCTCGGAGGACACCAGCTTGTCCTTGGTCTGGCTGGAGAATTTCGGGTCCGGCACCTTGACCGACAACACGCAGGTCAGCCCCTCGCGCGCGTCGTCGCCGGTGAAATCCACCTTTTCCTTCTTCGCAATCCCGGTGGATTGCGCATAGGCATTGATCGTCCGCGTCAAGGCCCCGCGAAAGCCCGCAAGGTGCGTGCCGCCATCGCGCTGCGGAATGTTGTTGGTGAAGGGCAGCACCATTTCGTTGTAG
>JALOSF010000151.1 GCA_025458525.1 Cypionkella sp.
GCCACCACCCCGGCGGCATCACCGGCCAGCACCACGTCGCGGCCATTGTCCCACTTGTCCAAAGGCTTCAGCGGGATCGGCGCGCCTTCGCGGCGGATGGTTTCGCAGCCCGTCAGGCCAGCCGAGGCGCGCAGCGCCGCCGTGGCCTCCTTCAGGTTCACGCCATCGATGCCGGTGCCCATGCCAACGCTGGCTTGCGCGCCATGCGGGAAAACCCAACCGTAGAAATCGGGGGAAATCCGCCCGTCATAGATCACATCACAACGGCCGGGGTCATAGTCGGCATTGGCGGCGGCCATGGCCTCGGGCGCCTTGATGATCTCATGGTAGGCGATGACATACGGGATGGTGTCGCCGCCCGGAACCTCATCCCGTGCGACCACCGACCGCGCACCGTCAGCGCCAATGATCAGCTTGGTCAGGCTGCGGCGTTCTTCGCCACTGGCCTTGTCGCGCCAGACGACATGGGTGCCGGCACTGTCGCGTTCGATCCTGAGGTAAGTGCCGGTCAGCCGGTCAGCGCCGGCTTTCGCCGCACGAACCCGCAAGAATTCGTCAAAGTGCTCACGATCCACCATGCCGACATAGCCGTTCTCGATATGGATATCGACCGACCGGCCCGTGGGCGAGATCATGCGCGCGGTGTTCACGCGGGCGACGATCAGATCATCGGGGATCGCGAAATCCTGGATGGCACGCGGCGGGATCGCGCCACCGCAGGGCTTGATCCGGCCATCGCGGTCCAGCATCGCCACGCGCTTGCCGGCGCGGGCAAGATCCTCGGCCGCCGTAGCCCCGGACGGCCCACCGCCCACCACGAACACGTCATAAGTCATGGTCATTCTCCCGGAACAAGGTGGGGGGTGCGGGCGCGAAGGCGTCCGCCATCGATGATCCGCCAGGCCATCAGGCCTGCCGCAAGAAACAGAACCGCCTCGGCCGCAAAGACCAGGCCGAAGGCATCCGCCGTATCGCCCGAGACGCGCAAGACATCGACCAACGCGGCCCCGGCGAACCCGCCAAGGCCTTGCGCAATGGCTTGGGATGCCCCCCAGACGCCCATTCGTGTGCCTTCACGGCCTGAACGCCCCTCACCGGCCAATTGCATCATCGCGCCGATGGAGGCGATGGCGAACATGCCCGAAAAGACGCCCAGCACCGTGACGGCAGGGGTCAAGAACCCGATGCCCAGCTGCCCCAGCGCCGCGATCAGCGCCAGCATCACGGCCGACCCGACACAGCCCGCCGTGACCCAGATCCGCAGCGTGCCGATCTTCAGGAACGACACCGCAATGCCAACGGCCAGCATGCCGACAAACATGCCGCCATGCTGTGCGCCCGACAGACTGGTCGATTGGCCGGGCGTGTAGGCGAAGACAAGGCCGGCGTAAGGCTCCAGGATCAGTTCCTGCAGGAAGAAGGCGGTCATCGACAGGAAGATGAACAGGGTGAAAACCCGGGTGCGGGTTTCGGACCAGACCTCGGCCAGGCCCTGCAGGAGCGGGGTCTCATCAGGCAGACGGGTCGGGATGACCTTCCGCTCGATCCCCCAGATGGCGGCAGTGGTTAGGGCCACAGCGCCCACGGTGACGACGGCCACGATGACCATCAGGCGCTGGGGCGAATAGGGGTCAAGGAGAGCGCCAATGATGCCAGAGCTGACGGCGATCCCGAAGATCATCATCAGCCAGGTGATCGTCGCCGCCGCCGCCCGCCGTTGCGGCGCGCAGCCGCTGGCCAGAAGCGCCAGCAGCGAGGTGCCAGATGCCCCGGCCCCAAGCCCGATCAGCACGTAGGCAAGAACCGAAACAGCCAGCCCCCAGCCCTGCCCTGCAACACCCATCGCCACCATAAGCGAGGCGAGGAACGCGCCAGAGGAGAGAATCGCCATCCCGCCAATGATGAACCGCGTGCGGTTGCCTTGGGCGTCAGACCAGAACCCCCAGCTGGGCCGGGTGATCTGCACAAAGGAATGCAAGGCGACCAGCGCGCCAGACAGCATCGCCGGCAGCGCCAGTTCGACCGACATCAGCCGGTTGAGCGTGGAGGTGGTCAGCACCACAACCGCCCCAAGGCACAGTTGCACCAGACCCAGCCGCGCAATCTGGGTCCAGGACAGCGTCATACCAGCCCCCGCAGCGCAAAGGCGGTAACCATCATGCCGGCGACGTAAAGGACAACTCCAGTGCCATTATACCACGGCGCCTTGCCCTTGGGGTCACGGAACAACACCCGCATCGCCATGATCTGGGCGGCCAGAAGTCCGGTAACCGCAAGCGCATGCCAGGGCTTGTCCAGCACCAGAAGGAAGCAAATGACCAGGGCCTGTGCCATGCCCATCACCGTGCAGGCGATCTTGGCGGCAACCTCTGGCCCCAGCACCACAGGAAGCGATCGGACACCGTGCTGGCGATCCCCCTCCAAGGCCTTGAAATCGTTCAGCGTCATGATGCCATGCGCCCCAAAGGCGTAAAGACCGGCCATGACGACCACCTCAAACCGCGGGGCAGCGCTCAGCAGGACGGCAGCCCCCGTGAACCACGGAAGGCCCTCGTAGCTGAGGCCGACAAGCCCCGGCCCCCACCAGCCAGAGCGTTTCAGGCGGATCGGCTCGGCCGAGTATGCCCAGGCGGCGATCACGCCAACCACTGTGGCCCCGAAACCCCACGGCCCAAGCAGCCAGCCAACGGCCAGACTCAGCCCCGTCATCGCCAGCGCAATCCAAAGGCCCCAGCGGCCGGGGATGCGGCCCGAGGGGATCGGCCGGTCGGGTTCGTTCACCGCATCGACATGCCGGTCGCACCAGTCATTGGCGGCCTGGCTCATCCCGCAGACGATCGGGCCGGCCAGGACCATGCCCAGAACCACGGTCTGCCAGTTCGCGCCAAGCGGGATGCCCGAGGAGATGGCACCGCAGAGATAGGCCCAGATCGGCGGGAACCAGGTGATCGGTTTGATCAGCCGCAGCATGGCGCGCGGTTCAGGATATTGACGGGCGGGGATGATGGAGCTGACAGTCATGTGTCAATTAAACATTACAGTTGCTGCTCAAGCAAGCATTGCTTTGTCGCAGGGCGCGGTAAATCGGGGGGTGCTGTAAATCGGGGCCGCTCGTCCTTCCCTGCGGTCGGCCCTCGTTGGCGGTAGCGAAGAGGCCCCATAGGGGCACGATGAGCGGTGCCTAGCGCGGGCGAACCACAAAGCGGCTTATGCGGCAGTCTTCGGTCGCCTCGACGAGCGCCGAGGGCCAGACCAGCACCCGGTACAGACGGGTGAATACGGCCGCATGCCAGTGGCAGGTACGCCCCGCGCCGGGGGTCAGGGGGTTGTCGGCGATCTCCACCGTCAGGGGGCGATGCGCGGTCACCGCAAAGCGGCCCGATCCGGCGAAGGTCCAGGCGTGGTGGGTGATCGCGGCGGTCAAAAGCCTTGCGCCAAGGGGCGTGGGCAAGGCCCGGATCAGCGCCTTGGCTGGGCCGGGGATGCGGTGCGACAGGATGTAATCGGCTGTGGCTGTTCCGGCGAGGGCCATCAGGGTTTCGGCCCGGTCGGGCAGATCACGGTAGACCGTCAGATGCACGGCGCGGCAGGCGGCCTCCGGCCACATCCCCGCATCGGAGGGCGGGACAACCTGCCCCGCCGCATGCATCACCCGGTTGCGCGCGGTTTGGCCAAGCTGGTCGTCCAGCACCGCCACCAGTTGCAGGATTGCGTTCGGCCCGATCCGCGCGCCGTCACTCAGCGGGGGAAAGCCGCCGTCCATCTACTCCGCCGGTTCCTGCATCTGCTCACGGCTTCCGCCGCAGGCCATCGGGGTCAGGTCCGGCACTGCGCGATCCTTGGCGCGGTCCTTCATCTGGGCGCGGACGGCTGCCTGCCGCTCCCTGTGCTTGGCCGCGCGGTCGGCGGCGGCGTCCCAGTCGGCCATCTGCGCCTCGGCAATGGTGCGTGTCTCGTCAAAATGGAAATCAACCTGGCCTTTCGTCTGCGGACCCCAGTAGCCCGCTTTGCCAAGGTCATAGAAGGTGCGCCCGACCCCGGCCTTGATGAAGGCCTTGAGGCACCCCAGC